>JAKAMT010000176.1 GCA_021812705.1 Bacteroidota bacterium
GTATAGAGAGGATCGTTTTGTTTTGCAGTGACAGTAAGATACTTATCCGCAACAGTAAGAGACTGCCCGAATAGCGGAACGGTAATCAAAAAGAAGAAAAATATTTTTTTCATTCTTGCTCCTTATAAAACGTCGACTTCCGATTAAAAACAATAATTCCGGCGCCGCAAATTTATTCGACTATTAATTTTATCTCTTTCAGATCGGAGTTATTTGAAGAATTTCCGACCATCAAGATATGTTCACCCTTACGGACTGAAAATCTTTTCTCAATAAATTCTTCAAGTGTTTCAGATGTAATTATAAATTCGACTCGTTTCTTCTGATTTGGTTTAAGAGAAATTCTTTCAAATCCCTTCAGCGATTTCACCGGCGCAAAAGAGTTGGAAGCATCTCCCTTCACATAAAGCTGAACGACTTCTTCACCCGATAATTTTCCTCTGTTTTTAACTTCCACAGATAATTTCAAAGTGTCGCCGATGCAGAATTTGTCGCTGTTAAGCTTCGGATCTGAAAATTCATATGTCGAGTAGCTGAGTCCGAATCCGAAAGGATAGAGCACATCGCCCTTGAAATACCTGTATGTTCTGTTGCTCATGCCGTAATCTTTGAAGTCGGGAAGCTGAGTTACAGATCTGTAAAAAGTAACGGGTAATTTGCCGGAGGGATTATAATCTCCGAAGAGCATATCAGCTATTGATGTGCCGGCAGCCTGTCCCCCGTACCACGCTTCCACTATGGCAGGAATATTTTCATCTTCCCAATTAATCGAGAGCGCGCTGCCGTTCAGCAAGACAAGCACAACCGGTTTTCCGATCCGGACTATTTTTTGGATCAGCATTTCCTGCGATTCGGGAAGATCGAGCGAAGTTCTGTCTCCCCCTTTAAATCCTTTTACATTTAAATTCAGTTCTTCTCCTTCGAGGCGGGGTGAGAGACCCATAAACATAATTGCAATATCGCTTTTTTTAACCGCCTCAATCGCGCGCTCCTCGGCATTGTCATCGGGTACGGACCATAGCATCTGCATTTGGGAATATCGTCCGCTTGCAAAAAAATCGATTCTTATTTTATATAATTCTCCGGCTTTCAGTTCAACATTTTTATAAACCTTGTTGGGATGATGTTCCCCTTTGAATTTGACCATGAGCGAATCATTCAGGTAAATATTAAATCCGTTGAATCCGTAACCGCCCAGCTGATAGGTGCCCGATTTTTCCGGAGAGATGTAGCCGCTCCATCTAACACTTTTATTGCCGTCGAATATTTTATCCTTAGAATCACGCAGCCACTTAAAATCTATTTTCGCATCAGTCTTTTTTAATGAAGGTTCTCCTTTCCACTCGGAATTGTCGAAATATTCAGCGGTGAGTCCGTTCTTTTTTTTGTCTGCGGATATGTAAAGATATTTTTCCGGAACGACTTCCAGATAAGGTATTCCCGCCGCAATGTCGCATCCTCTCTCGAAAATAATTTTGGATTTTCCCTTTGTTTTATTGTTTATTCCGTTCAAAGGAGTTACCGGATCTGATGGGGTGCCGTTATAATTACCAAGCAGAATTTCCTCGTCATTCGCATTCGGTCCTATGACCGCGATAGTTTTTATATTTTTTTTCAGCGGAAGAAGGTTGTTTTGATTTTTAAGAAGGACTATCGATTTTTTTGCCGCCTCTTCCGCAAGTTTTTTATTTTTTTTAGAATCTACAATGTCAAACTTCAATTTTGAAAAAGGAACATTTTCTGGCGGATCGAACATTCCAAGTCTGATCCGCGCTTCCATAAGCCGCTTGAGCGAGAGATTAATTTCCTCCTCTTTAATTAATCCCTTCTGAATAGCGTCGTTCAATGCAGGATAGGAATTTCCGCATTCGAGATCTGTACCCGCTTTAACAGAAAGTGCCGAAGCCTCGGATGCGTCATTTGTCTGCTTGTGGAACTGATATATATCCGAGATTGCCCAGCAATCCGAAACCACATACCCCTTGAATCCCCATTCATCGCGGAGAATTTTATCGAGCAGAGGATCGTTGCTGCAGCATGCTTTGCCGCGAAGGCTGTTGTACGCGCACATAAGCGACTGCACGTTTGCTTTCTGCACGCTCATTTTAAAAGCGGGCAGATAGGTTTCCCTAAGATCATACTCGCTTACATTCGCATCGAAGGAATGGCGATCCGGCTCCGGTCCGCTGTGAACCGCAAAATGTTTTGCGGTTGCAATTACCTTAAAATATTTCGGATCGTTTCCCTGCAGACCTTTTATAAACTGGACAGCTGTTTGTCCGGTGAGATACGGATCTTCACCGTACGTTTCCATCCCGCGTCCCCATCTCGGATCCCTGAAAATATTAATATTCGGCGACCAGAATGTAAGTCCCTGATAAATTCCGTGCTGGCCGCGGCTGATCGCATCATTATATTTTGCGCGTGCTTCGTCGGAAATTGTTTCGGCTATTCGAAACATCAAATTTTTATCCCACATTGCGGCAAGGCCAATCGCTTGTGGAAACACGGTTGCCAATCCGTTTCTTGCAACGCCGTGAAGGCATTCGTTCCACCAGTTGTATGCGGGTATGCCAAGGCGCTCGATTGCAGGCGCGGCATAATTCATTTGGGAAATTTTTTCCTTTAAAGTCATTCTTGATACCAGATCCGCCGCCCGTTCTTCGACCATCAGTTTCGTATTCTGAAATGGAAGGTTGTTCTTCTGCTGAGCAAACAAAAATGAGAAGATGAATAAAAAAAGTAAAATGTTTTTCATAAACACCTCTACAATAGCACACGGACCGGCCTACCGGCAGGCAGGTAACGCGGATCAGACGGATTTCCGCGGATTAAAATATTCTGTGTGAAATCATATTTTAATTTTTATTTTTTTGTTTAAATATCTTGATTGGGCATTCTCAAACTCAACGCTTATTGTAAATATTTTTCCGGCCGAGGAGATAATTTTTCCGTTTTCAATTTCTGTTAATTTCTTATCCGGAGAATAAATTTTTAATTCGTTCAAGGAACCGGAAATTCCCTGCAGTTCAATTATATAATCATTTCCTTCCAGCGCATCCGATAAAATCCTGAATCCTTTTGAAACATCATTCGGACCTGGTTCAGGCACAACAGGCAGAACAGAGATGCCGCCCGAGTACGAATATTTTAATTCCCCTTTTTTATTAAGCACAAACGAAACCGGCCCGGTCAAAAAATCCGCAGTCTGTTTTCCATTTACTTCAACGGATTTTATAATTGTGCCGGCTGGAAACGAAGGCGTGAAATTTATTTTCACCGGCTTATTCGAATCTGTTGTGAACAAATATCTTGTTTTTCCGTCCTTTCTAATCATTTTGAAATTTACAAAGACTCCGCCAATTCTGATCTTATCAATTTTTACAGAATCCCAATCTGCCGGAAATCTGGGACAGAGCCGGAGATAATTTTTTGAAGCATCGGTTTCCAGGCCCAGCATTCCCTCAATTGCCGGCTGAAGCACCATTGATTCGCTCCATGCCTGATGAGAACAGACGCCTGCGGGTTTATATTCGGCGCCGTTTAAAACCTCTTCAACAAATCCGAGCTGCCAGTTTTTATAAACGAGAAGATTGTTCATGATGTGAGAAAAACCCTGCACGGAATTTCCGCTTTTAAACTCCGCAAGCGCGGACCAGCCCGTAAACAGTGGCCATACGCTTCCTGTATGGTAGCCGCGCGGATTAAAGATGGGGCTGTCTTCCCTCAAAATCCTTACACCCCAATCGGAAGAAAAATAATTTTCCGCGAAGGCGTTAACTATTTTTTGGGATTTTAACCGATCGAGCATATCGAAATAAACAGGCACCGCGGCAAGCACTGTTTTTTCAGCATTGAACTTTCCGTCTTTCATTTTTGAAAAACTGAGAAAATCATTTTCATTATTCCAGAAATCATTGTTGATTATTTTTTTTACCGCGGAAGCTTCGTTTAAATATATTTTGCTTTCATCTTTAAGGCCGAGTGTATTAGCCATATTGCCGGCTTCGTTTAACGCCTTCGACCAGCAGGCAGCCAGATAAACTTCAGTATGAGCGGTGTAAAGTCCTCCCCCTTCAACCCAGCCGTGTCCCACATTTGTATTTTCTATCAAATGGTCTTTGTCAGTATCCGTTGAATAGCAAAAATCGATCGCTTTTTTAATGCGCGGCCAGTTATCTTTCAAAAATTTTAAATCATTAGTGCTGCGGAAATATCTTCCGGCGAGAATAATATAGAGAGGAGTAGAATCGGAAGCGTCGTAATGAACCGCGCCTGATGTTGTGAGTTCGTGAAATATTTTTCCGTTAAGATCCTGATACTTTCCCATGAATTCAAGAACAGATTTCACTTTTTCAAAATCGCCGTAATCCAGAAGTGCAAAGCTTGTCCATACTCCGTCTCTTCCGAAATACCATGCATAACCCGGGCGGCCGTTAATTTTCTGACCGCCGTCCCATCCCTTCGCAGTTGTCGAATATCCCGCGACTAAGGATTTTCCCAATCCCGGAGTGTTAACAAAAAACCGGTCCGTTCCAATCAGCGCCCATTTATAACCTTCGTTAAAAGTTTTATCGGGGGACGTTATCATCAAAGAATTGTTCAATGTTTTTTTAGAATGCCTTTCTGCCGATTTATAAATTTTTTCCGGATCTGAAATTGCCGACAGGAATTCATCTACACTTTTTTGCAATCCTTCGTTAGAGGCCGTAATAACAAGATCAAGATTTTCATTTTCACCAAGATCATAAATTGAATATGCGGATACCGCCGGCTGATCTGTCTTTACGGTTTTAAGCCGGGCATCGAAATTAACGGAGTGATCAACGGCTTTATTCAACGGCTTCTTTGAGGCGCCGATAATAGAAGTTAATTTGGCGTAAGAGTCGTGAACAACAAATGCACTTAAATTATCACTCCAGCAATATTTAACATTGTTAGTTGTTCTCTCCGAATAGGGCCACATGAAGCGGAGATTGCTTTTAAACTTAACCGCCAATTTTATTCCACGATCACTCTTCAATTCATAATGAACTGCCGCTGAAGGTTTAGAATCTGACGCAGTGATTATCTCTTTAATTGAAATCCCTTCGATATTATAGATACGGGTCAATGATTCGGGTCTGGTTGTGATTTTGGCGGCGTAATTTTTAAGCCAAAGAACCGAATCGTCTTTTACAATGCCCGCTTCATAATCTCGCAGCGCCA
>JAKAMT010000035.1 GCA_021812705.1 Bacteroidota bacterium
ATGCTGCTTGCGGAATCGCGCTTGAGAAGCATCGTCCCTATAATGTTTGCTATCAGTCCTATCAGCGCCACGGCAGACATTATTCCCGCTTCAATTTTTTGCGGCTGCATAAACCGCAACACCGATTCGTAAAACAGAAAAACATATATGACAATAAGAACGGACGCATTGATTACTGCCGCTAATATTTCCGCTCTCTTTAAACCGAATGTATGCCGGTGAGAATTGTCTTTGTTCTTTAGCTTTAAGGCAATGTATGAGATAATTATTGAAATGCCGTCGCTGAAATTGTGAAGCGCGTCTGATATAAGAGCCAAACTGCCGGATAATATGCCTCCCACAATCTGAACCGCTGTTATTACAAAATTTAATATCATTGTAATTGTCAGCCTTGCGGAGGTGGAATTCAAATCCGGGTGCGAAGAGTGCTTGTGATTATGTTGATGAGACCCTTTATTATTCATTCGAATATTTCTTAAATTGTTTTACCGCTTCACAAAAATGTGAATGAAGAGAATGAAAAACAAATTTTACAATGATTTTGATTTAGAAAGAATTAAACAGAGCGACCGGCAGAGCGATTACAGATCGGCTTTTCAAATTGACCGGGACAGAATAATCCACTCTTCGGAATTCCGCAGGCTTCAGGGAAAAACGCAGGTGTTTTTGCCGGGCGAATATGATTTTTACAGGACACGATTAACACATTCGATTGAGGTCGCTCAAATTGGCCGGGCTATCTGCAGTTTTCTCCGCTCTAAAGAGAAAAATATTTTCAACGATGAATATTTTATTGATGAAGATCTTGTTGAATCCATCTGCCTGGCACACGATCTCGGCCATCCGCCGTTCGGGCACGCGGGTGAGCGGACCCTTAACGAACTTATGAAAAAATACGGAGGATTCGAGGGGAATGCGCAGACGCTTAGAATGATAACGGAAATATTTTACAGAGATAACGATAAACACCGCGGAATGAATCCCACGCGCGCTTTTTTGGACGGCATTCTTAAATACAAAGCATTGTACAAGCAATTTAAAAATCCCGAAAATCATTTTATATACAACGAACAGAAAAAATATATTGAGTTCGTTTTCGGAACGAATAATATTCCGCGGGAAATTAATTCCCCTTTGAGCATTAACGGTTTCAGAAGCATAGAATGCCAGATAATGGACTGGGCAGACGATACCGCCTACGCGATCAACGATCTTGTGGACAGCATCTCGGGCGGATTTATAAATATAGTTAAGCTTATCAACTGGCAGGAGAAAAATTCAAACGAGAAAGAGAACCAAATCATATCAGAAATGATAAGTTGGATCAAGGCGGGGAACTACAAGAAAAAATTCGGTGCGCAGATCGGAGAATTCATACGCTCATGCGGTGTTGAAGAGCAGAAAACATTTATGAACGGAAAAACAAACCGTTATAAGTATAAGCTTGTTATTGAAAAAGAAGCGCTGGAGAGAGTTAATCTGTACAAAAAAATATCAATCGATCTTGTATTCCGCTCGTCCCAGCTGCATCAGATGGAATTTAAAGGCAATTTGATGATACAGAATCTGTTTGCTCTCTTTTTTGACAATTATGTCCATTCGGTTAAAGAAACAAAGCTGCTGCCCGATTTCAACGACCGGCTCATACGTGAAGAAAAAAATAAAAATCTCCGGGCAAGAATGGTCTGCGACAATTTATCGGGAGCTACCGATTCATATGCGATGAGGATGTACAGAAGATTATTCGACCCGGAGTACAGCTCTTTAGCAGATTTAGTCTGAGGTATTTTTTAAGAATTGCCTTTGGCGTTTAAATGTTGAACGCCTCTTCTTTGCTTTTGGCTTCCGGAAAGAACGATAGGATTTTCTCAAGGACTCCGTCCACCGCCGCATCCGGGCACGATGCTCCGCTTGTAACCGCAATCTCAATCTTTTTCTTCTCCGGCAGATAATTTTCCGTTTCAATAATTTTTTTTGCACGGATATTAAAATGCCGGATAATTTCCGGTGACAAAATAGATTCTTCCCCCGAAATAAAATATGTCGGAAATTTATTCTGAAGAATTTCCACCAAATGAGTTGTGTTTGAACTGTTGTATCCGCCCACTACAATCGCGAGATCCGCGTTTGTTTCCAAGAGCCCCGTTGTTGCGCTTTGATTATCGTTCGTTGCATAGCACAGTGTATCGCGCGTATCGGCAAAATGTTCGTCTATTTTATTCGCGCCGTATTTTTTTATCATCGTATTCTTCAGCAGGTCGGCTATCATTTGCGTTTCTGTTGCGAGCATGGTTGTCTGGTTTACAACGCCGATTCTGGTCAGGTCTTTACCAACATCAAATTCTTCTGAAAATTTTCCATCGAATATTTTATAAAAATCCTTTGCGTGAATTTTATTCAGAATCACATCTGCAAGCAGATTGGCTTCTTCAATACCGCGCACAATCAGCGCTTTGCTGTTTTGAGTTGCATGAGAAAATGTGGCTCTTGTTTCTTCATGAACCGCCTTGCCGTGAATTATAACCGTATAATTATCCTCTCCAAGTCTGTTAGCACGGGTCCAGACGCGTTCCACAAAGGGGCAGGTGGTATTATATTTTTTTACATCATTCCCCTTTTCTACGAGCAGTCTTTCAATATCCAGCGTTGTGCCGAATGCCGGAATAATAATTACGTCGTCCGCATTTATTTCGTCCCAGTCAATCAGTTGATTTCCATGCGTATCCAATATGAATTGAATGCCCCTGCTTTGAAGATCCAGATTCACAACGGGATTGTGGATCATCTCGCTTAAAAGAAAAATTCTTTTTCCCGGATTTTCTTCTATTGTTCTGTAAGCGATATCGATAGCGTTTTCAACTCCATAGCAGAAGCCGAAGTGGCGGGCGATTAAAAATTTCACAGGACCGAAATCCAGCTCGCTTGGAGAAAAATCTTTTTTACGCGGATCTTCATTTTTGCGCAGTTCTTTTAAGCCCGTAATTATTGAGCTTTTGTAGATGCCGGGTATTTCAAAATTTTTCATTGTAGAATATTATATTCCTTCGGTAGAAAGACAGAAAGATTTCTCTCAATTCATTTTGCTTTTTATCTGTTTCTCCAAAAAATCCACCTGGGAAACAAAAGACTCCCATTTGGTGTCTGTTCTGCCAATCTCGCGGCATCTTGAAAGCGTATTAAGAGCGTCTTTAAATTTATTTTGTTTAAAGAGAACGCGTGCCTTAACAAAGTACGGAATATATCCTCCGTTAAGTGAGATTGCTTTATCCGTCCATTGAACCGCTTCTTCAAGAAAGCAGTTATAATCCGCAGCCGCATTGGCGCCCTCTGTATAATTCTGCCATCTATCCGGCTTTGCCGCTATTGCTTCCTTAATTTTTACGAGCATCTGGGGGGCAAGATCCGTTTCAACTTTGAATGAGACTTGCAGATTTTCCCAATTCAGAACCACATCTGCCGAAGTGTCGGTTAAATTGGAAAACGAAAATTGAAGCCGCTCGGTGAATGCTCCTTTATCCGGCGATACTTTAAAGCGAAGAAGATCATCTGTCTGTTTGTAATTAAAGGCGCCCCATTGCTTATCTGTTTTATTTAGAATCACCGTCCATTCTTTTTCTTCTGGAATAGTGAAGAGGGAATATCTTCCCGCCGGAATTTTATTACCCGCGACAACGACATCCGTGGTAAACTGAATTGTTGTAGCTTCATTGGCTCCGGTTCTCCACACTTCTCCGTAAGGAACGAGTCCGCCCCAAATTTTTCTTTCCCGCACCGCCGGTCTGCAATATGTTACGGAAATGTTTGTATAACCGAGCGTTTCCGAAACCGATGCGTTAGGACTTACTCGCGGAAGCTCCACTTGAGCCTTGGCGGTGACTGTAAAAACAACAGCGGCAAGAATAATAAAAGCAAAATTCCTCATTCTATCCTCTTCCTTTTTCTTATAAACAATGAATCCGCTGCAAATAGTTTCACGGATCATTAAATCTTTTCAACTGAAATAAAGATAAAAATAGTCCGGGTGGAATTCCACATCTTAATAAATGGACAGAGTTTAATTTTGTTCAGCTCTCTTTTGCGTAGTCTTTGGCCGGAAGGTTTCTATTATTTGAATCCGTTTCGCCCTCTTTAATTTCTACCGAAAACGAATTTATTTTTTTAATTGTGAATTCCTTTATAAGATATTTTTCTCTTTCCGGTTTCAGCACAACGCCGGTTTTCTGGTTTGAAGGATTATTCATCTCCTTGAACTTCACAAATGAAATTACCGCTCCAATCAGAGTCTGCACCATTCGGGCAATTTCTCCCTTATCAATTTGCGCCAGTTCTTCAACGTCGTCCTGGTTCAATATAACGGCTCTTAAAGATTTCCTTTCGTCATTGAAAGAGTCAAAGACTTCATTCACGACCTTTTGGATAAACTTAAGAATATCCTCTTTTTCCATCCTTTCGGAATATGATTTTTCTTCTTCATACGAGGCTTTCAGGTTAAGAGAAAAGGAATATTTTTTTAAAACACTCGTTCCATCCTCGACTACGTTTCTCTCAAATTCATAATTGAAATTGAGTTCAAGTTTTTTTTCGTTTTTCTGGATTGAGCCGTTTACATTGAATCCGGCCTGAGCGATTCCGTAATAAATAAGATTAAAATTTATCTGGTCGTTTAAATAAGTCGCGGTCGACTGTTCCGGATCCACATCGCGCAGTTTTTTTGCGTCTTCCGAAATTGTCTTTATATCTGCAGCCAGGCCGTCTTTGATTTTTTTTATCTCGGCCGTTTGAACTTTCTTAAGTTCGATCACAGACTGCTGAATAAACTTTGAGCTATTTAAATCTATCTTTACATTCATAATAAAAAAGACGGTTTACTTATTATCGAAATTAATTTTGGTTATTATAGATGCGTATTTAAGCCAAAAGAAGCTAAAGAATAGAGAATGCGTATAAAAAGTCTGATAATAAATTCTATGAATAAGACTTTGAATTACGACTACTTTTTTTCGTAGGGACCCAAGAATCGTTTTCCGTTTAGATGCACTAAATGTGTGGGATTATCAGCAACCCATATTTCCGTTTCCCACGCAATCTTTTCTAAATATTTTGTCATTGTCTTCTTATTCATAAAGGCAGTTATAAAAACCAATCCCGCTCGCCCTTTACCAAAAATTTCTTCCAATTCTATTTTTCGTTTAGGGTCTATTGGTCCGTGTGTCGTGACCGCTTCTATTAAAATTAGCCATTTTTTTTCTTTCATATAAATTATCAAGTCGGGCATTTTGCCGTGATAGTCTTTTAATTTAATCCCTATTGTGGCTAATAATTTTTTGTCAAAATAGGACCATTTTGTTTTCGCATCGCCTATATAAATTAGCTCCCCCTTTTGCGCAAAATAAGCACAAAATTCGTTTAAGATTTTTTCGATCAATTTATTTTGTCCACCTGCTGATAAATATAATTGTACTTCTTCAGAAACCCGAATTGATATTCTTTCCATCTCTCTCTTTTGTTGATAGATAGAAACTAAGGTCTTAATATTTGCCAAATATTTCTTAAGATTATTTTCCCAGGATTTTGAATTAAATGATTTCAACAAGTGTAATGTATTTTCGCTTATCGTATAAACATAATTAGGACTGTTTACCGGCCTTGGTTCATCGGGATTCGGAATAATCAAACCCGCTTGAATAAATTGATGTATTGTTTGCCTTCTAATACTCTCGCGAGAATTTGGCGCATACTCTCTTTGATAATTTTCTTTTATAAAATTTATTATCCCGGTAACACCAATTAAAACCGAATTGCTTTTAGACCAGGGATCTGAGGGTCTTAAGTTGAGAAGAGAGAGAAGTGTGAGAGCAGAGCGATCATTTTGCTGATCCCTCGGTAGTCCTAATTGTTTTAATACTAAAAGCGCTTCCTCTATTTTCTTTTTGACTTGGACCGGGTCTTTCTTTGGTGACATTTTGAATATCTCCTTCTCAATTAATAAATCTATTACATCTTGCTCTGGGACTTTGTCATAAAAGCTGCCAAGCCGATTTAGTTGTGCAATCTCAGGAAATGGAATATACCTAAGGTCTTCGGCATTAACCTGTGTATGCCCGTTAAACAATCTGAAGTATTGATCGACCAGTGTTGAATTTAAATAGATCGTTAAACCTAAAGCGACTTCTTTTTTTAGCGGAGAATTGTTTACATGAAAATAATTTAAATGATTCTCAATTCCTATTAAGTCGAAATCGAATCTGTCTGGATCAAAAAACGCCGCAACTATTCTTTTTTTTTCTTCCTTGGAGCTGAAACGCTTGCAAAGTGTATAGTAGCCCGACTTGATTAGTAGGTTCTTCGTTTTTTCGTTTATTTTTATTGCCTCTTTTTTCTTTGAAGAATACTTAGGCCAGATTACCGTTCCGCTGGATAAATGGGTTGGATAGAAAAGGGCTGTCGAATTCGCGGCAGTGTTTTCTGTTAACTGCTCTGCAGATCTAAAATCAACCACTTTTCCGGTTGACACACCAATTCCGATATCTTCTAATCGTTTAGGAAGCACCGATATCTTTTTCAATATATTAATTGAGTACTCATCGTTTATGATGTGAATAATTTTATCCTTGTCTGAAGGAAGGATAATCAAATCATGGCTAATATTTATGGTTTGCTCGGCTTTATCGCTTGGAGAATCTGAACTAGTTACTAGAACCAAATTATCTTTTGGTTTTCGAGGCGAGACAACAAATAATATATTTTCTTGTAAAACATTGTCTTCGTTGAATGCTTTATCTCTTCTGGTATATGTATGTATTTTATGAAAAAATAGATTTTCAAAAAACGAAAGTCTGAATCGTTTATAGTAACCACCATTACAAAAACTTCTTGGTGTTATTCCAATAATTTGCCCACCATCTTCTATTAAATAACGTGACATCGAAAGAAATGCAGTGTATGCATTTGTAGATCCTTCGCCAAGATGATTTAGTATTTTTCTTGTGGCCGACGAGTTCCTTATTTTTTTATACGGCGGATTTAGTATTATAATATCAAATAACCCAAGACTGCTTTTTTTCGAAGAGAATAAATCGTTTTGATTTTTGTCCATGGCTTCTTCAAAACCAAGTTCAAGAAAATCTTTATGTATAATTTCAAAACTTAAAGACACATTCTTTTGATCACAAAACAATTTACACGCATTCAATGTCTCTTTTAGGTAGCTATTTAAGTTTTCGTCAATCTCCACGACAAAAACTTCAATATATTTAATCCCTTTATCACCGTTTATGACAGCCTCGATCAAAGCGGCTGTAAGAATTCCCGTACCGGCCCCAGGATCCAGAATTCTAATTTTATCTTTTTTAAGAGGCAGAAATAACGAGGCCATGAATTTGGATACTTCGAGAGGGGTAAAGAATTGTGCGTCTTTTCTTCTATAAACTAACTGACTTGAAGCAATGAACTTCTGCCTTTGAGATTCAGCTATATTAAGTATTTCGAAACTATTACTAAACAATTTTTTTACCCGTGTGATTAAAATTATATAAATCTCTTTCTCCTTGCCAACTTTATTCGGATTCCACTCCTGCATATTTCATTATAAAGTCGGGTGCAACCGGCTCGTTTCCGAAAAACTCTTTCCCCTTTTTTTGAGTTATCGCCCATCTGTGTATCCAGGATATTCCCCCGGCGCCTTTGAAGTTATCTTCGGATTTGTATGCCGGGTCGCTCAGGGCTTCGTCGACGGATATAAATTTATAACCGGAATCCTTTATTATTCCGCACAGTTGATCGTAATACTCCGAATTAAGCGTGTTTGCATGTATAAGAAGAATGTGGTTAATGTTTCTTCCAAAGAGCGCGTTCGACTGGCTTTCCCAGTAATCAAGTTTCGCTTTCATATAACGCAAATACTCATCTCCGATTTTTTTCATCATTCCCGTACTATTAGAATCGACCGCTTTATCATATGCCGAGGCAAAAATCCATTCGGAATTATCTATGGTTACCGGTACGATGATGTAATTATGATCTTTCAAAAAATTATCGATCTCATTTTTCACTTCCAGCGATCTTCCTGTTTGCAGATAGGGATGGCGGAAATAAATAAGTTCAGCGCCCCCATTTTCCACCGTCTCTTTTAACACGGCTTCCCCTTTTAAAATATCTTCTTCGTATTCTTTTACCGGAACCGCATTGGCGCTCTTGTGTGCATATGTATGATTGCCCAATGTTAACCCGGCATTCAGCCACATCTTAAGAAGATCGATTTTCGATTCATCATACTTTCCTTCCGTCTGAAGTTTAACGCCGTTCACAAATCCAACAACCGGCGCGTTAACTAATTTTATCTTTTCAATAATTTTGGCTGTTATACCGTAAAGTTTTTCGGTGCTGAACTTTTCTATTCTTTGAAGCGGAAGATCGTCCATCGTTACGGCTACTTTGCGGTTAACTGTTCCCTGAGCCAGAAGAACTGAACTAAGAGATAGAAACAAAACGATGATTCTTACTGATAACATTAGACATCCTTTAATTTTATAGTTTTAATTTGACGCGGCCTTAAATAATATTTTTCCTCCGACAATCGTATACATCACTTTTGTTTTCTGAATCTCCTCGTCGGCGCATTTTAAAAGATCGTTCGATAAAACGACGATGTCTGCATATTTTCCGGCAGACAGAGAACCTTTAGAGTTTTCCTCGAATGAAGCATAGGCGCCGTTGACTGTATACGTTTTAAGCGCTTCGAGCCGCGACATTTTCTCATCGCCGTAGAAAACTTTTCCTTCCGAATTTTTTCTTGTAACGGAGGAATAGAAACATTTTACCGGGTCAATGTCTTCAACAGGCGCATCTGTGCCGTTGCAGATTTTTGCGCCGCTGTTGATTAATTTTTTCCATGCGTATGCGCCCTCTTCCGCGCGCGCATCTCCAATCCTTACAGGCACAAAAGAGGCGTCGCTTGTGCAGTGAACACCCTGCATGGCCGCAATCACTCCAAGCTTCGCAAAGCGGGGAATGTCCTGCGCCGATAAATGCTGCGCATGTTCTATGCACCAGCGCCTGTCGCCGTTTGAAGGATTTTGCGCGAATTTCTCCTCATAAATATTTAATACTTCCCTGTTTCCTCTGTCGCCGATAGCATGAATTCTCATCTGATAATTATTTGCAAGGGCGAGGTCTGCAATTTTTTTGAGTTCATCTATCGGAGTCACATTAGACCCGGATGTTGAAGGCATATCCGTGTACGGTTCAAGCATCCATGCGCCGCGCGAGCCGAGCGCGCCGTCAATATACTGCTTGACGGAGGTGACGGTTAAATGCCCGTTTCCGTATCCCACCATTTTATGAGAAGCAAGCTGAGCTTTCATATTGTCGTAGGTATCGCCCACCATAACATTCAAGCGCACTTTTAATTCTTCTTTGTCCGCAAGATTTTTCAATAGATCGATTATATGAAACGGTTCTCCCGCATCAGAGCAGGAGGTGATTCCTTTTTTAAGACATTCATCGGAGGCGAGCTGAACCTGTTTTTCAAAATCGGATTGAATTTGTTCCGGAGTTCGCTTGGCCAAATATTCTTCATAAAATTTTCTTATCAGATTTTCCGCGTTCTCTTCGAAAACGCCTATCGGATTACCGAACTGATCGCGTTCAACATACCCGCCTTCCGGATCTTTCGTGTTTTTATTAACGCCGGCAACCAGCATTGCTTTTGCGTTAACAAATATTGCGTGTCCGCTTGCGTGGGTCAGCATTACGGGATTATTGGGAGAAACTCTGCTAAGAAGATCATGAACCGGATAACCGTTTACATTTGGATTTGGTTTAGGATAAAATTTTTCCTGATGCCAGCCTCTGCCAATAATCCACTCGCCCGGTTTTGCGGTTTCTGCTGCCTTTGCTACTATGGCAACAATCTCGTCCCAGTTTTTTGCTCCGTGCAGGTCGAGAATCATTTTCGAATTTCCCACACCTACAAAATGGGCATGGCTTTCATTAAAGCCGGGCATTACAAATTTGCCGGCGAGATCTATAACTTCTGTTTTGGGGCCTTGATAATTTTCGATCTCCTTTGTAGAGCCGACCGCAAGAATTTTTCCCTCTTTAATTGCTACGGCCTGGGCTGTTGGATTGGAATCGTCCATTGTGGCAACAACGCCGTTTATCAGAATTATGTCTGCGGGATTTTTCACTTCCTTTCCTCCACAATTAATTAAAAGCGCCGCAATCAAAGGCGCGGCAATAAACGCAAATCTCATTTTTAGATGCATGTTTTTACCGGATTTATTTTAAAAATTATTTTCTGTTAACCAGTATTACGCCGCCGATAATAATTAATCCGCTCAGCAGCGTGATGAGCGTAATTTCTTCTTTCAGAAAAAGCCACGATCCAAAAAACGTTACAAACGGTTCAACATATAAAAACGCGCCGGCGCGCGATGCGTCCATTTCGCTCAATGTCTGTGCCCATAAAGTATATGCTGCGCCCGAACACAAAATCCCCAGAAATAAAATTGCGCCCCAGCCGGTTGCCGAAAGATGGGCCGCGTCGTTAATGTTTCTCTCGTTAATAGTAAACGGGGCTATAACAATTGAGACTATTACGAATAAATAAAATGTTGTAAGGATCGGAGAAAGCGTGAGAGTCGCTTTTTTGCTTGCCAGGGAATAGACCGCCCACGTGCCGGAGCTTATAATTATCAGCACGTCTCCGCTGTTCTTTATAAAATCAAGCGAGGAAAAATCCCCTTTGCTTACTAACAGAAGAAGGCCGGCGAACGATATAAATATTCCCCAAGTTTGAGGTGCGGTTACTCTTTCATTAAAAAAAAGCAATCCCATGATAACCATAAATACGGGTGTTATTCCTATTATCCAGCCCGTGTGCGAAGCAGACGTCCACTGCAGCCCGGTTACCTGAATCCACAAATGAAAACACGCGATGAGAGCGAGCGCGATAATCCATTTCTGCTGCAGCAGATTGATTTTAAAACTTTTTTTCTGATGAAGTATCACAAAAGTTAAAAACAAAATTCCAAGCAGTTGCCTTATGAATACTATTACTACCGGTTTAACTTCTGCGAGGGCAAATTTTGTTGCGATGAAAGAGAGTCCCCAAACTGATACAGCGAAGAGGGGTTTCCAGTATTTTATAATATGAGCTCTGCCGCCGGCGAGCGAATTGAGACTACCCATCCGCTCCGTTCCTTTTTCCGAATTTTGAGTCGGATTGTATATTTATAGTCGCACCGAAATCCCCGCTTCTCTTTTCGCCTTTGTACAAAACGCTTTCCAAAAATAATCCGGATGGCGGGGCTGTATATTTTGCCGGAGTGGGAGAATCATGTTCTAAAAAATATTTCAAATCTTTCTCCGTCAGATTGCCGCGTCCAACTTCAACCAGAACGCCCGCCATTCTTCTTACCATTTTCCACAGAAAGTGGGATCCGATGATCCGGATCAAAATTAAATCTCCCTCTCTTTTAAGCAAAACGTCTTCGATTAAAACCTTTGTGGATTTTTCCAGATCGTCTTTATCCGCAAATGATTTATAATCGTGCATCCCTATAAAATACTTCGATGCTTTGTTCATCTTATCAAAATTGAGTTTATCTTTGATCCACCATACGAACGGTTTTGCAAACGCCGATCTTCTTGTGGAGATCTGGTAGATATAGCTTCTGCTTGCGGCATCGTGCCGTGCGTGAAATTTTGGATCTGCTTTTTCGGCTTCAAGAATATTTATGTCCGCGGGAAGAAGATCGTTCAGCTTCAGTTTGATTATCTCCGGAGCCAGCACAGTTTTGACTTCGAGGTGAGCCACCTGGCATAATGCGTGCACGCCTGCATCTGTCCTGCCAGAGCCCTGGATATCTATTTTTTCCCCTTTAAAGATCTGCAGAGCGGCATCCATAATTTTACCCTGAATGCTTTTTGCGTTCTTCTGCATCTGCCAGCCGCTGTAGCGCGTGCCCTCGTATTCTATATATAGTTTAAATCTGCTCATATCTAGGCGTTTTATTGTTATGAAATAAATTTATTCATCCGGTAATTAAATCCAGCTAATTTTTATCTCCCTGTCCATAGATTTAAACTCTTTATCGCCGGTGACAAGGGTTGCTTTTTTAATTTTTGCGAGAGCGGCCGCAAATGCATCTGCGTACGACATTTTATGCGCCGCTTTGAATTGTGCCGCTTGCAAAGTTAATTCCTTGCCGGCATCAATTATTGAGATCGGATAACGCGCAAAAGTATTTTTATACAATTCCGCCCTCTCCTTTCCTCCTTCTCTTAATGCTATGTAATACATCTCTCCCCAGTTAATTACACACAAAAATATTTCCGCTTTACCGGAAAGTGAATCTTTTAAAAGTTCAGCAACCTCATCTGCACCTTTTTCTCCTTCAGCATAAGCTATCAGCGCATAGCTGTCCAATACATACTTTTTCATAAATCGCGCTCTCGTTTTTTCTCTTCCATCAGCGAATTAAGGAGTTTTCCTCCGGTCTTCATAAACCCGATATTAGCGTCTATCAACTCCTCCGTTACCGGTATTATTTTTATTCCGTCGACTTCTTCAAGAAAATTAACGCGTGTTCCCGGTTTAATACCGAAACGCCGCCTCATTTTAGATGGAATTACCAGTTGCCCCTTCGAAGTTACAAAACCAACTTCCATTTCTTGTTCCTTTGCCATTATTGCACTTAAAAGTTAGAAGTTTTGCAAATGTAAGTCAATTATAAAATGTAAGACAGTAATGATTTGTGGCATATATTATCTTCCGGGTCGTTTGCAGAGATTTCCGGAACTGATTTGAACGGTCTTTTTTAGAAATGATCCGGCATTAAAAAATTTATCTCTTTATGAAGCATGGATGCTCTAAGCGGAATTTTGCCGATCATCTCACCGTCTGCTTCAATAAGGCACTCCTTGCCGACCGGCTCTATAACGCAGCTCTCCAATTCCTTATAAATTATCTGCGGATGATTTATAGTTATGCACTTTCGTATTCTTGAAAGATTCTTCAGATAATCGATCAGGCTCACCTCTGCAGCGAGCGTAATAGAATATTTTCCATCGTCTGTTTTTGCCTGCGGAGAGATTCCCATTCCGCTTCCGAAATATTTTCCGTTTGACAGGCATAATATAAGCAGCCGGCCTGTCCAGTTGAATTGGTCCGATGAAATCTTTATCTGTTTTCTTTTATATTTTAAAAATCCGAGCACCGTTGCCTTGAAGAAATCGAAATTGGGCCCGTAAATTTTCTTCCCTTCATTCACTCTTTTTGCGACTTCGGCGCCAAGTCCAATATCTGCAATATTATTAAAATAACGGACAGCCGGTTCGTCGCGCATATTCACATATTCCAGTTTTCCTATGTCGAGCGGGTGGGCGGATTCTCTTTTTATAAGCTCTTTTAAGTCGCTTAATTTCTTGGATAATTTTAAAGTGCGGGCAAAATCATTTCCGCTTCCGAAAGGATACAAGCCCACAATCAGATCTTTCCTTTTTGATTTCTCAACGCGCATTATGCCGTTCACAACTTCGCTCATTGTGCCGTCTCCCCCGGCGGCAATCAAATAATCCGTGCCGCCCAGGACCGCGTTCATAGCGAGCTCAATCGCATGCCCGTTTCCTTTGGTAACAGAAACCCAAACTAGAAACTCGTCTCCGAAAGCTTCTTCAATCTCTTTTATCTTTCTTTCTGTGTGCTTAAAGCGCCCGTTGATTATAAAATGAATTCTTTTCAAAATGGATTATTCCGAAAATTGATGGGTTTATATAATATGTTGACCATTTTCCTTTCGCTGCCGCTCAATTATAATACATATAGCCTCATAAGGCAATAGATTTTACAAAATGAATATCGAAAAACGTTTTCCTATTTTAAACATGATTTATTCTGAATAATATTCTTCACTATTTCTGCAATAGGATAAAATATGAGTTCTCTTAACAATTTTTTCTATCCCGGGACTGTCTGCATAGTCGGCGCTTCAACAAAAGAAAAAAGCATCGGTTATGAAATTCTGAAAACAATAAAAAATTACGGATACGGCGGACAGGTGCTTCCGGTTAATCCTAAAGCGGACGAAGTGCTAGGATATAAATGTTTTCATTCCATAGAAGCTATTGACGCCAATATAGATCTTGCAGTTGTTGTTGTGCCCAAGCAGTTTGCCGAGGAGTCCATCGATCAGCTTCTGGCGAAAAATGTTGAATCGATAATTCTTATTACCGCCGGATTTAAAGAGATTGGAAAAGAGGGGGAGGAGCTGGAAAAGAGAATTTTAGAAAAAATAAAATCTTCCGGTGCAAGAATGGCGGGACCGAACTGCATGGGCGTGATAAACACTTTGAGCGGCGTGCGGCTTAACGCAACTTTTGTCGCCGAGAAACCGGAAACTGGTGCAACGGGATTCCTATCGCAGAGCGGCGCATTGGGCGCGGCTGTTTTAAATTCTCTCAGGGAGACAGATATAAAATTCGCCCACTTCATCAGCGTCGGCAATAAAGCTGATATTAACGAGAACGATATTCTTCATTTCTGGCAGAATGATCCTAACATAAAGACGCTTACATTTTATCTTGAAAGTTTTGTTAACGGTCTCGATTTTTTAAAACCGTTCGCTGCCGGCGAAATATCGAAACCGGCCATTGTTTTGAAAGCCGGGCGCACAAAGAGCGGAATGAAAGCGGCTTCTTCCCACACCGGCGCTCTGGGAAGCGAAGATAAAGTTGTAAACGCTCTCTTAAAACAGTTCGGAATAATCCGCGCGGAAAATCTTAATGAACTTTTTAATACAGCAAAAGGATTTGAAAATTTCGATCATCCGAAGGGCCCGCGCGTCGCCGTTATCACCAACGCCGGAGGCCCCGCCATTCTTTGCGTAGATGCAATTGAGAAGCGCGGACTGAAGCTTGCGGAACTCTCCGATAGGACGAAAAATCTTCTGAAAGAATTCGTTCATCCAGAAGGGAGCGTTGAAAATCCCGTTGATCTTCTTCCCGGCGGAAACGCCGAGATATTTAAGAAAACAGTAGAGACTGCCGCCGCCGATGAAAACGTTGATGCGGTGATCTCTATTTTCGTTGAACCGGTTATGGTCTCTCCGTTTGAAGTGGTGGAAAATATTTCCGCCGTTAACTGCGGAAAGCCGATTTTGCAGGTTGTAATGCCGCTTCCAGAATTTTGGGATTTATACCGAAATAATTCTTCTCTTAAAAAGCCGCTTTTCAAAAATCCGGAAGATCCCGCGGAGATTCTTTCGAACATTCTTTTTCATAACAGCTCTAAGGAAAAAATTAAAAAAAATAAAACCGAATACAGAGCTGTTGCCTCACTTAAAAAACAAAAGAATAGTTATTCGGGCGGATTTTTACAGCAGGAAGAGATTGCCTCAATTTCCAAACGGTATGATATTCCTTTGATTAAAAGCGAGATGCTGCCGCCTGCGGGACTGAACAATTTTATTTGTAATTATTATCCCGTCGTCTTAAAAGGGATTAATAAAAAGATTATTCACAAATCGGAATTGAACGCCGTTAAATTAAACATCGCTTCAAAAGATGAGCTTTTGATTGCGGCGGAAGAGATTGAGCGCAGTTTCAGAGATTCCGGCTTTCATGTGGAGAGTTATCTCGTTCAGCAGTTTGCAAAGTCGAAACACGAGCTTCTTGTGGGCGGATTCCGCGACTCTTCGTTCGGTCCCGTCATTATGTTCGGCTCCGGAGGAAAATATGTAGAGGTCTACTCCGATACATCCATCAAATCTGCTTATCTGTGCGATGCAGATTTGGAAGAGATGATAAACGAAACCGCTATTGGAAAAATTATTCGTGGTGTGCGCGGCGAGAAAGACTGCGACATTCCGGCTCTCAAAAAAATAATCTTGAAATGCGCGCACATGATGATCGAAAATGAAGACATCTCTGAATTCGACCTTAATCCCCTTATTTATACGAACGATGGAAATTATTTATGCGTAGATGCGAGAATAAAAATCGCCTGATCGGTTGGAGATAAGCTTCATCCTTTTTTATAGTTTCCGTATTTTTGTCAAACACTTATTCAGATATATATGAAAATTGCATTCGCAGCGGGTGAAGTTTTTCCATATGCAAAGACGGGCGGGCTCGGCGACGTAGCCGGAGCACTTCCGGTTGAACTTTCGAAACGGGGGCATGAAGTAAAAGTCTTCATGCCGAAGTATAATACCTTCGGAGAAACCGAATTTGGTCTGCGTTATAACTGGGATCTTGGGGAGATTCCCGTTAGGGTAGACGGACAGATCCGGCCGGTTCATGTTCATACCGCAACTTTGCCCGGTTCAAAAGTGGAAATCTATTTTGTAGATTGCCCACACTACTTTCACCGCTTCCGCGTTTACACAAACGATCCCGATGAGGACGAGCGTTTCATTCTTTTTTCAAAAGGAATAATCGAAATTCTTCAACGACTTAAATGGACGCCCGATATAATCCACTGCAACGACTGGCAGACCGGGTTAATTCCTGTTCTGTTAAAAGAAAATTATGCCTGGGATAAGATGTTTGATAAGACCGCGACCGTTTTATCCATTCATAACGTCGCATATCAGGGAATCTTTCCGAAGAATGCATTTGCAAAAGCGGAAATTAAGCAGGAACATTTTATGCCCGGGGGTTTGGGCGAATTTTTCGGCAATATAAATTTTTTGAAGACGGGCATTCTCGCTTCCGATGTTATTAACACCGTAAGCGAAACTTATAAGCTTGAATTAAAAACTCCCGAATTCGGATGCGGACTGGAGCAGTTTCTTGTTTCCAGGGAAAATGATTTTTACGGAATCCTGAACGGAATAGATTACGATGTGTGGAATCCGAAAACAGACCGGCTGATACCCCATAATTATTCCCCTGCCGGCATGGGGGGAAAAATTAAAAATAAAAAATATTTAGCCGGCCGCCTCAATCTCCCGTTTGACGAGAATGTGCCTTTGATCGGAATTATTTCCCGCCTTGTTGACCAGAAAGGATTTGATCTTGCCGCGTACGGAATAAATCAGTTAATGGAATTAAATGCGCAGTGGGTTATCTTGGGAAGCGGCGACGAAAAATATGAATCCCTTTTTTATGATCTCGCAAAAAAATATCCGTCAAAGGTTTCAACTTACCTGGGATACAATAACGAGCTTTCTCATCTAATTGAAGCGGGCGCAGATATCTTTTTAATGCCGTCAAGATTTGAGCCGTGCGGTTTGAATCAACTGTATTCTTTAAAATACGGAACGGTCCCGGTCGTTAGAAAAACGGGCGGACTTGCTGATACAATTTTGGACTGGAACGAATCTCTTGCGGCGGGAAGCGAAACCGGAACCGGATTCAGCTTCAATGAATATTCATCGATGAACATGGCAGACGCGCTTAAGCGCGCCTTGGATGCATTCAAAAATAAATCTGTCTGGAATAAAATTCAGAAGAACGGAATGAAACAGAATTTTTCGTGGGGCCGCAGCGCGGAAAAATATTCCGACCTTTACAAAAAAGCTTTATTAAAAAGATCGGGCAAATAACCGAACTGCTTTCATATTTACGGATTGAACTTTTAACTATTATTTGTGTTATATAAAAGATGAAACTTTCACAACAGCTTATTTTCTTCGGAATCGTTTTTTCAGTTTACGGGTTAATAAATTTTTATATACTCCGCCGCGGTTTGCAATCGCTTCCGGAATCATACAAACCGATTTTTCTCTACGGATTAATATTCGCAGCTATCTCTTTTATTGCCGGAAGAATTTTAGAGAATTACTGGATCTCTATTGTCAGCGAAAGTCTTATCTGGATAGGCGCTTTCTGGATTGCAATAATGTTCTATCTGTTTCTCTCGCTCATTGTAATTGATCTCCTCCGGCTTATTAATTATGCAATTCCTTTCTTTCCATATTTCATTACGCGCGACATCGAAAAAGCCAAGAGAATGACCGCCCTGATCGTTTTTATTCTTGTAACAATTATTGTGGCCGGGGGCTATATAAACACAAAAATGATAGTTACGCAGAAATACAACATGACCGTGCGAAAGAATGCGGGTCATTTAAAGAAACTGAATATAGTTATGGCCTCGGATCTTCACCTGGGCACTATTCTGGGGAAATCTTTTTTAAACAACCTGGTGGAAAGAATTAACAAATTAAATCCGGATATAGTGCTCTTTGCCGGAGATTTGATAGACGAGGATCTGGCTCCCGTTATAAAAAATAATATCGGAGAAGAATTCAAGCGGATCAAATCAAAGTACGGAGTTTATGCCATTACCGGAAACCATGAATATATCGGCGGGGCGGAAGCCGCGTGCAAATATTTAACGGAACATAATATTACGGAACTGCGGGATACCATAATAAAAATTGACAACGCGTTCTATATTGCGGGCCGCGAAGACCGAGCGAAAAGGCAGTTCGGCGGCTCTCAAAGAAAAAATCTGACCGACTTGCTTAAAGGCATAGATAATTCTCTCCCCATCATTCTGATGGATCATCAGCCGTTCGGATTGAACGAGGCGTTCGAAAATAAAATTGATCTGCAGCTTTCGGGACACACTCACAACGGACAGCTCTGGCCTGTAAATTATATTGTTGAAAAAATATATGAATTGAGCTGGGGTTATAAGATTAACGGAAGAACTCATTATTACGTTTCATGCGGAGTAGGCGGATGGGGCCCGCCGATAAGAACAGGCAGTCAGCCGGAGATAGTGAACTTAATTGTTCGATTCTCGTCTCAAAAAGAGAAATGAAATTTTATTTTACTAAAACCATTTTTTTAGTGACCGAATTATTTTCCGTAGTAAGGTTGTAGAAATAAATTCCACTCGGCAATCCGCCCTTTACGGAACCAGCATCAAAACTTATTTCATATCTTCCAGGCTCATAAAATCCTTCCGCTAAGACGACCACCTCTCTCCCCAGCAGATCAAACACTTTTAACCTTATATGGCTTTTTGCTTGGATTGAAAAGCTGATTTTTGTAGACGGATTGAATGGATTTGGATAGTTTCCAGCTAAATGGGTGGCCTCTGAATTCCTTTTAGTAATATTCGATAATTGGTTATGATTGTTCTTATTATTTCCTGAATAAGATTCTTTTTTCAATAGATTATTAATCTCCTGGACCAGACCATCCGACGGAAATTTTTGTTTTAATTCATTAAAATATTTTTCTGCATTGGTTTTATCATTTAAGCAGTTATAATAAACAGCTCCCATGCCAAATAAATTGTACTTTTCAATATCTTTATTAAGTGGCATCTCGTTTTTTATTTTTTCGAGATTGGATATAGCTTGGTTGAAGTTTTTGTTCTCAAGATAATAATGATTCATCAGTTCATATGATAGAACAGTCAGTTCATCTTTCACTTCTTTTCTCGATAAAATCTCTTTATCAATGAAATCAAGAAATCCTTCTTTCTTTTCTTTCCAATATGCATTCTCCAGCATTACAAGTGCCGTGCGTCCTTTATAATTGTTTCCTTCTTTCTTTATTATTTCTTTATACTTAGCGATTTCATCATCTGGATTATTTTCGATAAAAGGGTTCGAATGCTCATTGTTGATCTGGGCAATACTCAAGTTCAAATCATTTTTCACTGTAGTTCTTGTTTCGGTTGGGAATACAATTGCGCGATTTGGATTCGGATCAATTTTCAGAGAATAAAGAGTATCAATGACGGATTGATTGGCGGTGAACTTACTTGCAGGTGGCGGATTAATGCCCCACCAATTATATTGGGCATAAACATTACAGCCATAGTCTGCAGATACTTCATAAGTATTATTATTGAAAATACTATTTGAACCACCACCGCCACTACTGCCGAAATAAATATTACAATTGTAAGAAGTATTGATGCCCCTTTGTTGATTTTCTTTTATAACATTGTTTCCTGATCCAAAATAAGTTAACGCAGCGGCGGGCGATGAGAAATTATTACATCTTAGACCGGAATATGTATTCCATTTCATGGTATTGTTATTGATTTTTGGACTTGAGTAAGTATCACAGTTAATGCCATTAGAACCGTTGCTGAGAATACTATTATTTGTAATCAAAGGCGAAGAGTTGTACAAATAGATTCCGTCTGAAGAGTTATTTTGTATAAAACAATTTGAAATTTGAATTGAAGCAGATCCCGTATTAGTGCAATTTATTCCCGTAGCAGCATTTTTAATTGTGCAATATTGCAGGTTGGCCTGGCTACCCGAATAAAATATTATTCCTCCCCAATTATATGCGCTTGTAAACAACGAATTAGTTGCTGTTAAAGATCCGTTTACAATCAAAGCCGCACCACTAACAAAATATATATTTGTCCCCGAAGAAATCGATAAATTCACACCATTATTTATAGTTATGGTCCCGACAACATTAACAGTCCCGCTCCAGGTTGTGTTATTAGAAATTATACCATTAACTGTTGTTGGTTCGCTCATCAATGAAGAAATAAAAGATGCAGTATTATTCAGTTTTAGTTTATTGTTTGCATTTGAGGCGCCTAAAATGTGTCCGTCTGAATAATAATTTCCCGGATCAGACCAACGGCCAATTCTCGTTTCAATTGTAGAACCCCACTTATCACCATATCCGCCTGCCATCACTGACATGATAGTGCGCCAAGAATTAATGGGGTTAACATCTTTGTAATACCACCCATGTGCATAATCTATTGGATCTGTCCCAAAATATTGATGTTGTGCACCCTGGAGATGTCCTATTTCGTGAGCGAAAGTCATTTGAGAGATTGCGTAATCATATCGTAATACACAATATGGCGGTGAGTCTTGTGTCGCATCTCCAGCGGCAAGCCCCGCATTATCCTTATTAGCATCGGATAACAAAAGCACACAAATATCTGCACCATATTGTAATCTTAATGTTTGTATTTGAGCATTTGCAATAAAATTATCTAGATCAATTTGCAGATAATATGGCGATTCATTAATATCAAGAAGCGTTTTATAGACAACATTTAATGAAATATTAATACCGCTTTGAGAATATGATGTATTTGCTTGGGCTATCGCCCCGTCAATTAAAGCATTCATTGCTTGAACTGTTCCCGTTTTATTTAAGGCCATCGGCGTATATGCAACCAATATATCGATCGTATAATTTGTAAGAGAGTTAATGGAAGGTAAAATTTCGTTAATCGAAGTTTTGTGAAAAATATTTTCTTTATTGTATGGTTTATTTTTACACTCAGAATTTGATTTTGATACCTTTTCATTATCAACACGAGTTAATAAATAATATCTTTCACTAATTGGTTCGATATAGTATTTATCTGGTCCAATTTGAATGAAACCAAAGATTTTTAAATCATATATAACAATAATGGCATAATTATAAAAATTATCTTGAAACACAAGGGTTTCATTTCCTTGCGCATCTAAATTCCTATCATATATTGTTAATTCAATATCTTTTTTAAAATCTGTATTGACCACGATGTTTGTTCTATATTTTAACTCATCAACTCTATCAATGACTAATAATTCAAATTCACTTTTGCTAATGTTTCTATTTATTGCATTTCTGATCTTTAACGATTCGTTACTATCCAGAGTTGCTAAGTTTTTATCAATTATTTTAAACAGATATCTGCTATGGTTCTGAGACAATAATAAACCCGTGAAAATTATAAACAGGAGTACAACAATCTTTTTTATAATAACCTCAATTATTAATATTGGAGGTGAAATTCTTTGTTATAATAATTTGTTTGGAGTAAGGGTAATTTTTAACATCAAGATTTCTTCGTTGATTAGTGATTACTTCTATTAGACCTGCTTCGGGAGAGTAATATTCATAAATCTCAAGAATAAGATCTACATCATTTTGTGGCTTATAAATGTGATGATATATTATACATGAAAATAATCCTATTGAAGTCTCGATTTTTACATTAGTCCCTAAACATGTATAAGTAGTCGTATCATTAAGTAAATACTGTTCGTATATTGGGAAAGAAAAGGGGATCAACAATCCGGGACTTTTCCATTTTTCGCCTTTTTCGACTGGGTATTTAAGATATAGAACTTTAGTGTAAAGTGTATCGGGTGCATTGACAGACGCCATGGGTTCTTTTCCTCCCATAATATAAAGTCCATCCTCAAAGTTTCTATAGAAATAGACCGTACCGCTAGTTAATTTCCACTCGTTATTATCGAAAAATGCATTTCTACAACCATATACTGGATTTATAAATTTATTTTTCGGATCAAAAGATCTTTCAGAAACATCTATCTTGAATTTTCTTTCATCAATTTTAGTGCTATCTCTTTTATATTTTTCCCACCGATACTCCCACGAATTACCAACTTTGAGTGGTAATAATCCAAACGACCCATCCTCGATAGATGGGGGCGGTAATAATGAGGGATCACACGACATTAATTGAAAGGCAATTGTGATCAATGTCGAAAAAAAAATGTATTTCAGCCAACGCCCTTGAAACCCGCTATTCATTATTCTCCTCAAAAAATATTTTATAGTAAAGTAGCTCCTTTTTGTGGGAGTCATACAATTTGATCAAGTGGTATGGCGCACAATTGCTTTATCATGAAGAGAAATAGGAGAAAGTATAAGAAAATTATATTCAGGCAGGATCCCCTAACAGCAAATGAAAGATAACATGTTTTTTTGTAAAAAAAAAACAAAATCCCGCTAAAAGAGGATAAGAATTCAAGGATCGAAAGCACATCTCAACTCCGCTATTTCTCCGCTTCTTTGCAACTATTTGATTAACATAAGTTTCTTTGAACTTGTAAAATCATCTGCAGAGATTTTGTAGATATACACTGAGGTTGCAAACTTGGACGCGTTCCACTTGTATTTGTAATTTCCTGCGTCAAGCTCATCATCTGCAAGCGTTGCTACGCTTCTTCCAAGCAGATCAAAAATTTCAAGTTTAACTTTGCTTCTCTTCGGAAGAGTAAATTTAATTACGGTTTCGGGATTAAAAGGGTTTGGGTAATTCTGTTCAAGCAAAAATTTGTCCGGAATATTTTCTTGCTCTTCCGGATGCGCCGATGATGTTCCTCCTTTTAAAAACCATTTTGCCGCGGTTCCATCTGTTTTAAAAAAATTGAGCAGCGCCTCCGCAACTTTGATAACGCCCGAAGCGGATGGATGCGTTCTGTCGCTTGTAACAAAATCATCTATCAGCCACATCATGCCGTCGCTTCTGGGATTTGTTCCATCCGCCCACAAATAAGGACCCCATGCAAGCCAAGGTGCTACGGGACTGGAGCCAGCACAATCCAACAGCGGATCTCCGTTGATCTGTTTTTCTATAAGCCACTTCACAGAAAAGCCAGACTCATACGCATACGGTTCAGGATTTAAATTTGTTGTAGCGTAGCCTCCGTATGTTCTGCTTGAAAGATAAGCCAACCTGCAGTTCGGATATTTCTGTTTGATATTTCTCGCAACGGTTAAAAGTTCATCCCGCAATTTATTTGCGTAAGCCGGAAATCCCTGCGAAGGACCGGCATCAGCTTCTTTAATCCAGCATA
>JAKAMT010000177.1 GCA_021812705.1 Bacteroidota bacterium
GCTTCTATTATTGCGATTGCCGCGGAATTATTTTCAAAAAAGATGCGGAATTTTTCTTCGTTTAAGCGCGACTCTTCGAGTGCAATTTTTTTCTCTGTTATATCAACAAAAGAGGCAATCATGCAGAGAGGATCGCCGGAAGGGGATTTAACAAGGTTGGCAAGCATCTGCACATGAAAAAGAGAGCCGTCTTTCTTGTATGCGGAGCATTCTCCAAAATATCTCTCTCCTTTCATCAACAGTTCATTTACTTCATTAAACTTCGCCTTATTGTCCAATCCGGTTATTGCCGAGAGGTTTTTACCGAGCACTTCTTCCGGTTTGTAGCCCCACATTTCAAAGTAAGCATTGTTTCCGTAAATCAGATTTCCTTCAATGTCCGCGAGTCCGATTGCACTCAGCGAAGATTCAAGAGCAATGTCTTTAATCAGATACTGATCTAGATCAAAATTCGGCTGGCGGATCTGACTCTGCAATTTATCATAAAGCCGCGCATTATCTATTGTAAGAGCCGCCTGATAAGCCATCGTTCTGTAAGAATCAATCTCGCTTTCGGAATAAATCCGGCTTCTATCTATAGTTCCCAGAAGGAGGATGCCGACGGCCTCTTCTCCTAAAATTATAGGGACGTAGAGGAGAGATCTTAATTTTCTTCCTTCAAGAATTACTCTTTCAGAAGGAGAAAATGATTCTTTAAGAATATCTGATACGGCAAAAGGCATTCCGCATGATAAACTTTTGGAAATATGCGGGTGATCATCCAAAACTGCATGACGGAAAATCTCCGGAAAATCTTCCGGCAGAGGAGGTGTTGTTGCGCCAAGGTATAATTTATTTTCCTGAAGAAGATAGATCGCGCCGGTATCCAATCCGATCAATTCAACCGCCTTCTCCACAATAATTTGCAGAATTGATTTCATTTCAAGCGTAGATGCGAGTGCCTGGCTCGTCTGCAATAATGCGGCAAGATCTCTATTCTTATCTATTATAATATTTTCTGCGCGTTTTCTTTCGGTAATATTCTGTATGTGCGCTATAAAATATAGGGGTTCTTCGTTTTCGTCTCGTCTAAGCTGAGCACGCACTACAACGTAGACTATATCGCCCGATTTGGAGATGTATCTTTTTTCAAAATCTATTACAGATAATTCATTGTTCAATAAACGGTCCGCCCAATCGCTGCTCTTCGACTGATCATCGGGATGGGTGATATCCATAAAAGTTTTCTTTACCAGTTCTTCCTCTGAATATCCAAGCAAATCTACGAGCGCTCTGTTTACATTCAGAAATTTTCTGTCAAGACCCAGTAATACCATTCCTACCGGCGCCTGTTCGAAGACGGTGCGGAATTTCGCTTCGCTTTCGCTGAGCGCATCGTCATTTTCTTTTAATCTTCTGTTTGCCGAATAAAGTTTGAAAGCCATTTTTATGGATGCCAGCAAGACAACCTCGTTGGAATCTTTTACTACATATCCGTAAGAGGTAATAGTTTCAGTTTTATCGACTACTTCTTTTTCGGTATGGGATGAGAGAAATAAAAGGGGTATATCATTATCATTAAGAATTCTGCTGGCGGCTTCTGTACCGTCTATGCCCGAGCCCAGATTAATATCCATCAGAATTAAGTCGATTCTCTCTTTCGAAGAATTGACAATTTCTATTGCTTCCTCTCCGGTACGGGCATACAACAATTTATATCCGGCTCTTCTGAGCCACCTGGTCTCTGTTAGTGCTAGTAGTTCGTCATCTTCGACTAATAAAATAATGCGTCCAGAAAAATCCAATGCGGTTTCCATAAATTAATCCGTCTTATTATCGAATTATTCCGCGTTTTCTTTAGCTGCTTTTTTCTTTTTTGCTGATAAAACGAATATTAGAGTGCATTTTGAATATCGGCCTGTTAATTCATAAGAAAATCTGAGGAGATAAAAGCCATGGGTAAAAGCGCTACTTTTTAGCAAATTTGCGGCTCGCAAGAGAGGGCGCAAACTTTAAACATTCCATTCCGGCAGAGAGATAAACCTCTTTAGAAGGAATGTTTTTGGATTTGAATCCAAATGCGGTACACCCGAAAGGAGTTTCTTTCTCCCATGTAATTTTGAAGTACCGGCACTGTCTGCAGTTTACGCTCATTCTGATTTGAGGCTGAGTTAATTTTCTCTTAAAAATTTCACCGTGACCAATGTTTTTTTGTCATCTGTTCTGGCTATGCTCAGCTCGCCTTTATACATTGTGAGAATCTTTTGTATGAGCGCGAGTCCAAGCCCCATTCCGACATTAAATTCTTTGTCTTTGCCGAACTGATGGAATGTGTCTATCCTTTTTAAAGTATGTTCCGGAAAACCGAGTCCCATATCCTGCGCGGTCACTGTATAATAATTCCCGTCAATAAATCCGCTCAGCTTAACCGGAGTTTTGGCGGTGGAATATTTAATGGCGTTTTCAATCAGTTCCTCAACAATCAATTCAAAATATTTCTCAAAGATTTTAATTCTATCTTCTTCTATATTGATCTCTATGTCGTCTTCTCTTTCCAATTCTTCCGCAAGCCTGTTTGCGTTATAAGAAACCACATAAGGATCTATCGAATACGAGGATAGTTCAACCGGGTTATCATTAGATTGATAAGTCAGTAATTCGGAATATGTGAGTAATTTTTCTATTCTTCTGTGAAGTCTGTGTCCCGAACTCCTAATTATATTGATCATTTTTTTAATTTCTTCTTTCGACATCGAATCGAGATCATCATTCAGTAGTTCCGCGAAGCCGATAATGCCAATCAGCGGGGTGCGCAATTCGTGGGGCACTTTTCTAACGAGGCTGTTTTTAAATTCGTCAATCTCGTTCTTTTCTCTTTCTCTTTTTTGGAGTCTCTTCTTAACAACATGAAAAATTTCGTCCACATTGATCGGTTTGATGAGGTAGTCATCTGCTCCCAGCGACATTCCCGCCCTGAAATCGGAAAGCTCTGCCTTTGCAGAGAGAAACACAAACGGAATTGTGCTTGTTTCTTTGTTCTGTTCTAATTTTGCGAACATTTCAAGTCCGTCCATTCTGGGCATCTTGATGTCGCTCAGAATTATATCCGGCAGATTTTTTAAAGCCGATTCATATCCTTCAACGCCGTCCTTTGCGGAATAAACTTCAAAATTCTCAGATTCAAAAAGGTCAACGAGATTCTGCCTAATCTCTTTTTCGTCTTCAACAATTAAAATTGAACTCATATCATACCTGCACTTTGCACTAGATAATTATCGAATATTCATGGATTAATTAAATTCAAATTTCAAAATATTTTTTGGAACATCTTATTCGGCGGCTAAATCGAATCTGCTCTTTCTAACCTTTGTTGCGTACCTTCTGCTCATGGTAAAATATTCTTCCGGATTTTGAAGATAGACCAGGTAGTAAGAATTTTTACTTTTCTCAATTTTTGTTATCAGATCCGAATTGACCAGAGTTGACCTGTGAATCCGGAGAAAAGAATCGGCCGGCAGAATTTTTTCCCATTCATTAATAGATTTCTTGAGCAGAAAGGATTTTTCATTTTTAAGTTTAATGGAAGAATACTGCCGCTCGGCGCTTATGTAAACAATTTCGTTCAGTTTTATAAATTTTGATACACCGTTCACTTTTAGAAATAATTTTCCGGATGAGGCTAAAGTTTTTTGATTCTGTTTTTCATCCAAGTCGGCTATTAGCGAATTTTTCTTTTTTAATCGTGTCTCAATGGCGGCTAAAAGTTCTTCGGGTTCAAACGGTTTGAATATATAATCATCGGCACCTAAAAGCATTCCCCGGCGCAGATCCTCTTTTTCGGTTTTCGCTGTGACAAAAAGGAAGGGAATGGAGCGGGTTGATCTGTTTTTCTGCAGTTCTTCGATTACACGGAAACCGTCCATCCCGGGCATAAGAACATCGCAAAGGATCAGATCGGGCAAAAATGTATTGGCGGCTTCAATACCTGCTATTCCGTTTGAAGCCGGAAATACTGAATATCCTTCCTCTTCAAGAAGTGTGACAATATTTTGCAGAATATCCTTATCATCTTCAATTGCCAGTATTTTTTCTTTAGCCACCGGTTCCCTCAGTGAAAAAAATAAATTATTTCAATAAATAGTTATCTAATATAACAACCTGCAGGCAATAATTTTATTTTCCCTCGCCTTGCAGAATAATTGCCGAGATGAACGACCCCCTTAATCTTATAAATAATAATAAACACTATAATCGAATATATTCAAGAGTCCAAAAAGGAACAAAATACCGCATATCCGAAATAAAGCACACACCTTTAGACTCCGCGAAATAAGCTATCTGCTGCAATAAGACCGTTTGCAACCTTTTATGACCGCTTGAAACATTTATTCTAAGAAATGGAATAATGACCTCGATTATTAATACGAACAGTTCCAACTATTGATGAAACTGCGATATACATACATGTGAGGGTAAACAGATTTTTCAAAGTTTAATTAAGGGCAAAACTTTTGAATCATTCTTCTGAAAATAATTATTATACGTCAGGCAAACACGGTTCCAATCCGCAAGCAAGCGGAATCAATTTTGATGAAACCGTGTCTGCTCTTCATCAGATAGAAAAAGATCTGTCTCAACTTTCCTCAAACTCCGAGCGAGAATTTTTAGAGATCGGCGGCAAACTTCAGAATTATCTTGCCTCATCGCGTCAGATAGGAAACTCGGCCGCCACAACCGCAACTTCAATTTCGGATGAAATATTAGACAAAGGTATTAACGAACTGTCAAATTTGATTGAACAATTCAGTTCTCTTCTCGCCCAATCCTTTAATGAAATTTCGAACGACAAAAACGAGCTGCTTACAATCCGCGGCAGAGTTTCTCTTATTGTTGATGAGCTGGGCGGATACAGAAAAATTGTAAAGAAACTGAGAATGCTTGGCGTTGCTACAAAAATAGAAAGCACAAGATTAGGCACAGACGACAACGGATTCAATGCGCTGGCAGATAATGTGGACGGGCTTTCCGCGCTTATAAACGAAAAAGTTGAATCTATAAACAGAAAAGCCGTTATGCTGGTGGGGGAAATCGGCAAGACTACGGATACACTCTCAAAGCTCAGCATAAAACACGGCCAACAATCGGATC
>JAKAMT010000178.1 GCA_021812705.1 Bacteroidota bacterium
AATTCTGCCCGCCTCCGAGGAGACAAATTTTAATTTCACCGCGGAACAGTTGGAGAAAGCAATTACCCCCTCTTCAAAAGTTCTGATACTCAATTATCCGTGCAATCCCACCGGCTCATGTTTTACAAAAAAGGAATTATCGGAGATAGCGGAAATAGTTGCAGATAAAAATTTAACCGTGATCAGCGATGAAATCTATGAGAATCTTATTTACGGCGGCAATAAATTCACAAGCTTCGCATCCCTGAGCAGCGCGGCAAAAGAGAGAACTGTTCTGATAAACGGTTTTTCAAAATCGTACGCCATGACGGGATGGCGGATAGGATACGCCGCGGGGCCGGAAGAGATAATAAGCGGCATGAACAAAGTGCAGAGCCACAGCACTTCAAACGCCTCATCAATTTCACAGGCCGCGGCTTTGGAAGCGCTTACCGGTCCGCAGGATTTTATTCCGCAAATGAGATCGGAATTTGAGAAGAGAAGAGATTTTATTTTCGAAAAGATTACATCGATAGCGGGTATTAAAGCATACAAACCGGCGGGCGCATTCTATCTTTTTCCCGATGTATCTTCTTTTATCGGCCGTTCGAAAAACAATTTCAAAATTGAAAACTCATTCGATCTGGCAATGTATCTTCTTCACGAGGCAAAAATTGCAGCGGTTCCCGGCAGCGCGTTCGGAATGGAAGGACACATCAGATTGTCTTATTCGAATTCGATGAACAACCTTGAAGAAGCTGCGAAAAGAATTAAATCCGCGCTTGAAAAATTAGTCTGATCTTTTTGAAGAGATGAAAATATCTCAGGTGGTAAGGTAAGATTCTATTGCTCTGTAAACTTTCGCCTTGTCCATCTCCTGCCCGGTCCATATCTCAAACGACTTTGCTCCCTGCTCTACAAACATTTTCAATCCGGTGACTACAGTCGCGCCCTGTGATTCGGCGAGCTTAAGAAGTTTGGTCTTTACAGGATTATAGACAACATCAAAAACAATCTGCCCTTTCATGAAGGATTCTTTGATTGTTGTTGCGGAATCGTCTATCTCCGGGAACATTCCCATAGGAGTGGTATTGATTATAAGTTTTGAATTGCGGAAAACATCCAGAAGATCGGGCGGCACTAAAGGATAGGCTTTAAAATCGTTGAATATCATTTTGCTCGAGAAATATTCCTTCAGCGATTCCGCTTTCTGTTCCGTGCGGTTGACTATGTTTATCTGGCCGATTTTAAATGAGCGGATAAGAGAATAGATAACGCTTCTCGCTGCGCCGCCGGTTCCAATAACCGTAACCACAGCTCCGGATAATTCTTCTTTAAATGGATTAAGAGATTCGACCACGCCCTGCACATCCGTATTGTAGCCGCGCAGAATTCCCTCTTCGTTAACTACAGTATTCACCGCGCCTATAATTCCCGCTTCTTCCGAAACGTCTTTGAGGAACGGAAGTATCTTTTCTTTAAGCGGAATTGTAACATTGAATCCTTTGATGCCGAGCGCCGCCATCCCTTTCATTGCGTCTTTAAGATAGTTCGCGGGAACGTCAAATGGAAGATAGATATAATTCAGTCCGGCAATATCGAACGCAATATTATGCATCAGCGGAGAGAGAGAGTGCTTAATAGGGTGCCCTATAACGCCTACGATTTTTGTATTATGATTAAATTTATTCTGTCGGTGTATCATATCTACTTTTTATTTTCATCCAGAAGTTTGGTGAAGAGTTTTGAACTTTTCACTTCCGGATAATCTCTGGTGAATTCATTTTTAATATTCGGATTCAGTTCAAACGCGCTCTTAAGGCACTCGATTGCTTCCTGCGTGTGTCCCAGCAGAAAATTAATTTTTGCCTTTCCATAGTAAGAGTTTGCGTCACCGGGATTAATTTTCAGGCACTCGTCGAAAGTTTTCAGGCTTTCGAGCCACATCCCTATTTCGCTGTAAGTTTCTGCAAGTTTATACCATGCTTCAAAATTATTCGGATTGCTTTCCGCCGCCTTAAGATAATTTTTTATCGACTCCTGCAGATTGCCGAGCGAATATTCGAGATCGGCGATTGCAAAAAGAGCTTCATCCGGATTTCCGGTCAAAGAGATTGCCTTGTTAAAATCTTTAAGCGCAAGCTGATATTTTCCTACTGCATCCCAGCAGTAGCCGCGCGCGAGAAAAGCCTCGTAATATTCGCCGTCAAGCTTAATCGCTTCCGAATAGCTTCTTATCGCCTGCTGAAAAGATTCCGTCTCTTCATACGCCTGTCCCATGTTGAACAGAATAGTCTCGTCATAGGGATCGAGCTCGTTGGCTTTTTTGTAGCAGTTGAGCGCGTCTTCAATTTTTCCGTTTCTTGAATATGAATAGCCGCAGTTGAACCAGGAGCTGGAGAAATCGTCTTTGAGCGCGATTGAAAGTTCAAAGCAGTTAACGGCAGAATCGAACCGTTCCATTCTAAGCATCACAATCCCTTTATTGTACCATCCGGTAAAACTGTTCGGGTCCAATTCCAGATATTTATCGTAAGCTTCTAAAGCCTTCTCCAATCTGTTTGTGTTTTCGTAGCAATAACCGAGCTCGTACCATGCTTCAAGATAGTCGTTTGCCGCGTCTAAAGCGCTTTTGAAATAATTTATTGCTTCTTCATACTTCTCTTTTTTCTCGAACAGGACTCCGAGATTAAAGAGAGTCTCTTCATTATTCGGTTCAATTTCGAGAGCGCGCTTCAGCGATGCCGCGGCTTCGTCGAACAATCCCAGATTGTCTTCGGCTATCGATTTATTGACCAGTGATTCCACGTCGTTCGGATTCAGGGAGAGCGCTTTTTCGAAACATGCGTTCGCCTGTTCAAAGCTGAATGTGTTATTCAGAAAAATTCCTTTGAACTGCCAGGCTTCGGAATTATAGGGGACGGCTCCGATCATCGCTTCGGAAAGAAATAATCCTTCTTCCACATAATCATATTCAAGACAAAGTTGAATTACATCTTCGATTAAATCGAGATGAGCAAATGTAAATCCGCCCTCTATGTATTCTTTGCAAATTTTTATTTTCGATTTTACTTCTTCTTCGCCGTATTCTGAATCATAATTGTCGTTGAGGTAGTCCTCAGAAAAACTCATTAATACTCCGGCTTAATTCGGTGGAAAATGTATATCTAACAAAAGTGAAAATCAAGTTGAAATTGGCTTGAAGAATTCGGATGTGACAACGCTGTCCGGTAATATTTTATGAATTGTCCCCGACTTTTGTTTTCTGCGAAAAATTTTTTATTCCGCCGGTCAAACGCACTGAATAAATATTCAAATCTCTTCCGAATCTTTTTTTAAATTCACTATTCATTTTTGTTTTAAACATTTCCAGCGCGTCGCTTCTTAAAATATTAAACGTGCTTCTGAACGGCGAACAGCTTATTAATTTTGAACCGTGAACTCCTTCAATTTTTTGCGCCTCTTCTACAAGAAAGCTTGAGTGCTCATTTCCTATTTCATAGTCGTTGGAAAGATTCATGTGGGAATCCAGCACAAGTCTGCCGAAGTCCTCGAAGATTTTTTTTCTGATCAGTTTAATACCCTCCTGGGTTCTTATCCTTTCTTTCACATTGTAAAGCACTCTCTGAAAAATTCTGCCCGGCAGCATATGAAAATGCTTATGCAGAAATTCAAGTTCTATATCGCGCAGATTTTTAATTCCCCATAAATAAAGGCGCAGACCTTTTGTTCCTATTTCGCACTCCTCTATTCTTTCGGCGCAAATTCTGTGCGGCTCAACAATTCTTTCACCGGAGTCGCAAATTGCAAGCGAGCATTCATTGCAGTCGACCGAAAATTTAGTATAAGCTTTTGTGCGCAGATCCATAAAAAATAATTTGTTCTCTTTTCCGTACAACACCGTATAATGATGCGCGATGTTGGAAATTTTTCCAAGCATTAACGACTCATTCCTGCTTACCATGCTCAAAAGTTTTTCATCGTCGAATTTCAGAAGAAGCGCCTTTCTTAATGCGTTCAAAAAGCCAACCTGCTGCGCCGCCATTGACCCGAGCCCTAAGCATTCCGGCACATTTGAAGAAAATGCGCAGTCGAATCCTGTTCTTAAGAATCCCTCCTCTTTAAGAATAAGAAGAAGTCCTCTAAGCAATTTAAAAGTCCCCTCCTCTTCCGGCTCAAGTTTTTCCAGTTTCAATCTGATTACATCGTTCAATTCGGGTGATGCAAGATTAATCTGGCCGTCCTTTCTTTTTTTGATCTGGAATATCCAGTATTTATCTATGCAGGCAGAAATTAAAATCCCGTCGTTGTAATGCGTGTGGTCTCCAAGCAGAATCAAGCTTGCCGGAGAAGCATTTATAACCGATCCGGTAGAATTTCCAAACAGAGCGGTAAAAAACTTGTCGTTTTGATTAATTTCAACATTTTGGAGCGATTCTGCGGGATTCATTTAATTCTCAAAATATCATAAAAAATCCCATGTAGAGTAAAGAATGGGATTATCTTATTAAAGATACGAATTTTCGCTATAATCGCCCATTATTTTCTGATTTTTCCTCAATATTATTTTTTTACCTGCCAGGGCAATAATTTTTGTCTTACTTAAAGAAATATTTCGTAATTACTAATTTACCGGGAGAATGCTGAAATTTAACGAGCAGTAAATTAATTGTTCTGGAAGTTTTTTTTGCTTGGATTATCTTTAAAATAATTGATGATGGGGCGGATAAGCTTTTCAGCATCCACAGATGTGAATTCCTGAAACTCGCTTCTATGCAGAATTCTTGAGAGTGCCCTTACCGTAAGAGTGATTATGTTTACAAGATTTGTATCCTGAGACACCAGATCGACCGGCAGCAAAAAAATAGTGTCGAATAAAGACGCCTCTACAATCGGGAAGAGCTGATCGTATCTGAGCGAATCAAAACTGGAGCCGAGCGGAATAATTTTATCGCGCTGGCGCAGCTTGAGCTCCAAATTCATTCTCTCTAAAAGAAGATTGAGAGCGGAATCAATTGTAATTTTTATCTCTATCATATTTTTATATAATAAAACCCGGCACATTTAAGAACCGGGTTTATAATAAAACCTATTTGCGAAATTCGCAAACTATAAATTTCCGGCTCAGACGGAGAG
>JAKAMT010000036.1 GCA_021812705.1 Bacteroidota bacterium
CCTCCCATCATAGTGGAGATTGTTTGAAACACCCCGCTGCCGGAAAATTTGATTATCATTCCTGTAATTGCGAGTAAAATAAAACTCGTTATAACCAGCACATGTAAAAACCTCGAATATGCGTCGAAGCGTTCGTAATATTTACCTTTCTTTTCGTTTAGTGCATCATTCATATTTTTTTTCTGTCTTCCGATTTGGTTTATTTTAAAATGGTCCGTGTAAATTAATTTAATCTTCTCGGTTGTAATCTTCTTCAACTTCTTCTTTAAGGCTTCTATTCGCTTTTTCTAATTCATGGTGCTTTCTGGCTTCTTTCAACGCCTTGGGGAACCAGAGAATTGTATGAAGTCCGAAGAAAGCGAATGTTCCTATAAGCAAAATCACCATGAACCAGAACGTATAGAAGAGATAAGGATATTTATCACGGTTATGGTGTGTAGCATGCGTAAGGTAACCTACGAATTTGTGGTTCGAGTTTGGATGACATTTCTTGCAAGTTTCTACTATATTTTGGCGGCTAAGCTTGCTTTTAGGATTACTTACCGGTAGGATATTGTGAGCTCCGTGGCAATCGTAGCATCTAGCCGCTCTGATCGATCCTAATTTAGAAACTTTACCGTGGAATGTATCGAAATAAGTTTCCGCAACTTTTTCATGGCATTTACCGCATTGATTAATTATTGATGACTTGAAATCTTTCAGATCCACGCGGTTAATTTCATGCGATAGATGGCAGTCGTTGCACACCGGAAGACGTTTATCCGTTTTAGTAACATCAGGACTGTGAACGCTGGATTTAAATTCTTCATAGACACCCAGATGGCATTGTGAACAAGTAGTGGCTATGTTGTTCGGGTTCACTGTAGATCTTGGATCATTTTTAGGCAATTCTCTGTGGCTTGAATGACAGTTGACACAAGTTGCTGTAACCATCAATCCGCTCTGAAGCAAGCCTTTTCCGTGAATACTCTCTCTATAATTTACAATAATACCTCTATTGCTCTCGTCCATAGCCGTGGCAATCTTTTTTCCTTCCCGGTGGCATTTGCCGCACAGTTCCGGCACATTGCGTGCGAATGTAGGCGAGGTAATATTTTTTTTACTCTGCACATTATGACTCGTATGGCAATCGATGCAGTATGGCGCGGTCTGGTCTCCTGCGGCATGTTTAACGCCATGTAAACTTATTTTATAATCGTCAACCTGCGTAGTGTGACAGATAGAGCAGTCGACTTTGCCGCTGTTAAGGCATACCGGATTTTTTGAGTTGCTTATGTTGGTGTGACACTTAATGCATGAGTTATCTTTATGAACCGAGTTTTTGAATTTATTGTAGTCTACGTACAATGAAACGGATTTTCCATTCACAACTTTTTTTAATTCTCTGTTGGAGTGGCATTTCATGCATTTATCATCCGGAAAGCTGTCGTCGTAAAACACTTTTCTTACTTTATGCGGAGCGTGGCAGTCTATACAAGCGGGAATTTTATTCGGTTCTTTTTCCCACAAGGCTCCCCTAATCACTTTAACATGTACCCGTTCAATTTGAGTATGGCATTTTGTACATGTCTTAGCAATGTTGTTTCTGTTAATCGTTGATTCTGGATTAGTATGCTTGAGTATGTCGTGTGATGTGTGGCAGCTAGTGCAAACAGCAGTTACCGTAAGTCCGCGTTTAAATAATCCCTCACCGTGAATTGATTCCGTATAGTCGCTTAAAACTTTTTTCTCTTCCGGATTGACCAGGCCGGAGACAGCAGTCCCTTCTTTGTGACATTGACCGCACAATGCGGGAATATTCATTACATATGTGCGGGAGCGGGGATTTTTGGATGAAAGTATTTCATGTTTTGAATGACATGATGCGCATGTGGGTGCAAGGGAAATCCCTTTTTTCAACGCGGCCGCATGTAAACTTCTGTCATAATGAGCCGCAGGAGTTTCGTGGCATGTGGCGCAGTTTACTTTTGCCAGTTTTTCATTATGTGGAAGATTGGCTGGGTCTACATCGGCATGGCATCCGGTACAGCTTATCTGTTCATGGACTGAACCCGCAAAATTCTTCCCGTTAACAAAAAGAGAGATCTCTTTTCCGTTTCTGCTTGTAGTAAATGATTTATCTCCGTGGCATTCAAGGCAAACCAGATCATCCTTACTTTGTGCTGTCAATGATGAAATTGAGATAAGAATGGTGAGAAGTAACAACGTATTTTTTTTCATAAACTATTTGATAAGTTTAACTATGATTAGTAATTATTGAGTACGTCGGCAGACAGGAGGTTCAGTTTTTAATTTTCTCAAAAACGCTAAAAAAATTAATCCAACGCACTTTTTCCAACTAGAGATGTACATTTTTTTTATATCAGATAAAAGACGCTAATATCTTTAACTAAAATATTTACTTGCCGGGACTTTGTCAACGTTCAGGAAATAAAAAAGGAGAAGGGAATCTCCCTATCTCCTTTAAGCAGCATAATCTTAAATTCTATTTTTTGAAGAATTCTCCTGTAATTATATACCAATCTTTTTCTTCCAGATTTTCCAATTGCCCCCAATATAATTCAACATTTTCTTTTTGATCCCCTTTGGAAATCCTCTCTTTGATCTGTTTGGTATATCGGTCAATTTCATCCTGATAATAATTAACAGCATTTTTGCCGATTTTAAGAGTAGTAAGCTCTGTATCTAATTTGTCGGCATCCACAACGCAAATCCAGTTCTTCTCATAAGTCGAATAATCAAGCGATTCGATATTATCATTTAAATCATTGTTCACTTTTGCCACTTGCCCGCTCACTGGAGAATTAAATTGTATCGATTTTTTCCCCTGACGGATGCTGAACAAAGGCTGACCCTGACTTATATGCATTCCGAGATTAGGAAATTCGATTACATCGATTTTTCCGATCAATTTTTTTGCAAAGTCGTCTATACCTATTTTAACCGTTCCGTCCTGCGCAATTCCTGCCCAGCAATGGCCTTCTGAAATGAATACTCCGCCGGGAATGGAAAACTCGCCCACGTTTACTTTTTCTTCTCCCGTCAAATGAGTTATGTGGACTCTCGGCTTAAGTTGTTTGTGAATTCTATCCTGCCTCTTGATCAATGATTTTTTTACAAACTCCAATAGTTCATCTTCTGTAAACGGCTTTTGAACGTAATCCATTGCGCCCAGCTTCATACAGTCCACCGCCGTTTCAACAGTAGCATAACCGGTCACAATAACTACATCAATGTCCGGACGGAGGAATTTAATATTCTTTGTGACTTCAACTCCATCCATCTCCGGCATTTTTAGATCGGTAAACACAAAATCATAATGGTGAGTCTTAACAAGATTTAGAGCCTGATAACCTGAAGTAACCGTATCGATTGAATATCCGTCCAGCACTAATATTTTTCTAAAGCTGTCTAATATTATATCTTCGTCGTCAACGCACAAAATTTTGGCTTTTGGATTAGGCACTTCGGCACGTTTTAGGGAAACTGCCTCCTGGCTTAAGTCTACATTCACGCTTTCTGTAAGGATTGATTCTCTCTCTTTACGGATTTTTTTCTCATTGAAAGATTTGATGATAAATCTGATAATTATATCAGCTATTATGAAGACAATAACAGCTAAAATGAAGAGCGGCATAATAGTATCTCCTTGAATTAAAAAACTTAATTTAATTTCTGTCTGAACTGCACGGAATTAATAATTTCATTTCGTAAGCCGGTTCGGATGGAATTATTCTGTAGATCCATCCTTCGAAGTAAGGATCTTTTTCCAACAGTTCCGGTTCATCTGTAATTCTAATGTTTCTGTCTATAATTGTCCCGCTGATTACGGAATAGAGCTGATGAATTAACCCATCTTCCGTTTCAAATTTTACAGCGGGTGATGCCTGAGTTAATATTTCATTCAAAGGTAGCAATTCAATCTTCTTCAATTGTTCAAGCGTTTTCATAAAAAAATCAGTTGCGCCGATAAGTACCGAGCCGTCGAAATCCGAGTTCATCCAGGCCGAATAACCGAGCCTGAAATATTTAGACGGGCAGGGAACGATGAGAACAGAATCATCATTCAATTTCTTTTTGCGTAAGAGGGAATTGTATTTGATTCCTCTGTGGATGACACTTGTTAGTTCGTCGACGGTGAACGGCTTGGGAACAAATTCTATGGCTCCCGAGTAGAGTGCTTTCACCGCATTTTCAATCGTCGAAAATCCAGTCGTCATTATCACAGGGGTGTCAATCCGTTTCGATTCGACCTTAGAAAGGAACTGAAAGCCGTCCATCTCCGGAAGCATGATATCGCAGATAATAAGATCGAAATCATACTGCTCAAGTTTTATCAGAGCCTCGCGAGCGTCAAGCACAGAAACGAAAGTGTAATTCTCCATCAAAACGATTTTTGAAATTGAATCGATTACAACCTGTTCATCATCAATTATCAATATGTTGAAATGCTCTTTCATCATATATTTTTTGCCGAATCGCCTTGCGGTAATTTAATAGAAAATATTGTTCCTTTCCCAACTTCAGTTTGCACAGATATCGATCCGTTGTGATTGTCAATAATTCCCCAAATCACTGAAAGACCAAGCCCTGTTCCTTTTTGTCCCTTGGTGGAGAAGAAAGGCTCGAAAATTTTAGATAAATTTTCAGGCGGAATTCCGCAGCCGTTATCTGCAATTTGAATTTGGATGAACTTTTTCTCTCCGGCTTTATCTATTAAATCCCATTTCTGCCAGCTATCCTTGAATGATGCGCATCCTTCAAGAGACCCTTGATTTGGGATCAAAATTTTATAAACGGGGCCGCCGCACTCAGGGCATTTGTTGTTTTTATCAATGAGAGAGAGGCCGCATGTTGGACAAGAAAGACTTAAGGCGCTGTTCTTGTCTATCGCGATTCCAAATGAATGATTTTTATTCCCATAAACCGGATCTAGATGAATAAGCCCTTCTGTGGAGCCGGATTTTATTTTGAATTTAATCGTCGGCATTCCCCCAACTTTATGCTCAGAATCGATAAGTGAATGGGTTTTAGCGCATACGGCATTTTTAATCTGAGTTGTTCCTTTAGGAGAAAGATTGATCTGAGAAGTGGTAACAGTTATTGATCCTCCGTTCTGTCCTACAGCGTCGATTGCGTTTACGAACAAATTAAGGAACACCTGCTGAATCTGATTTGCATCTGCCGTTATTTTAGGAAGGGCTGAATCAAAATTTTTGATGAATGAAACTCTGTTCAATTTAATTTGATTCTTGATTACTGACTCGGCACGGGTAATAATTTCATTTACATCAATCAGGCTTTTCTTAGGCGTGGACTGCCGCGCAAAGTCGAGCAATCCTTTTACAATTTCGCGGCTGCGCATGGTCTCTCTTACAATTACATTCAGATCTTCCTGTATCTGAGGATTATCTTTTGTTCTCTTTAATAGAAAACTGCTGTATGTAAGCACGCCGGTGAGTGGATTATTTATCTCGTGAGCAACTCCGGCCGCCAATTGCCCAAGCGAGGCCATTTTGGTCGACTGGTACAATTGCTGATTTGTCTCGTCGAGTTTTCGGGTCATATTGTTGAACGATCTGCCGAGAGTTCCGAGCTCGTCGTTGCTGAGATTTTTTATGGAGAAATTTAAATTGCCGGCAGCAACCTGATCTGTGGCTTTGACAAGTTCTTTAACGGGACGATCGACCCATCTTTTAACAAAAAAACCGATTATGAAACCGATACCCGTAATTGAGATGAGCGCAAAAATTAATTCTCTAATCTGATTGTCATAAATTCTTTTGTCAACTTCCGCCAGAGAAATTGTTATATCCAGAACGCCGAGCACTTTCGATTTTGAAGAATGTGCATGGCAGTCGGCTTCATAACACGATCTTTCGTTGTATATAGGATTTATAACGCCGAGAATTCTGTACTGATCTGTATCCGATTTGAAAATTCTCGTCCTCTCTTTTATGGAGAGCTTTTCAATGGCTTTGTTTTCCGCATGACAGGCATAACAGCTTTCGGCTTTTTTATCCAGCATCTTTCCGATATCCTCGGATTTAGCCGAATAAATTATCTCTCCTTCCTTATTCAGTATCCTCACATTCGATATAGCGGGGTCTTTCCCGATTCTGGTAATCATTTCCTGAATATGGTCACGCTGGTTGAGCAGCATTACATACCGGGTCGAATTTTTTACCGATTCGCTCAGCTGATTTGCATGCCGCTCAACTTCAGCTCTGAGAACATCACTCTGGGATTTGATGTTAAAATAAGAATAGACGCCGATTATCAGTATCACAGTTACACTGACAACAAGAATCAATTTATAACTTATCGTTCTGAAAATATTCATCTTATTTTTTCTTTATTAATTTGCCAGGTACGTTCTTCGGATACGATTTATCCTCGTGGCAATTTTTGCAAACAGGATTAGAATAATTTTTTTCCTGATGGCATTCTGCGCATTCAATGCCGGAATGATTCTCATCGAACGCCAAGCCGGTTTTCTTATGGTCAAAGTTTTCCTGCGTCCACTTACCGTGACAGTTGATGCAATCTCCTTTCAGTCCGGTGAATTTAGTTTTTTCCAGATGGCATCTGCTGCACGAAAGAGAAGCATGGAATTTTGAATTGTCGAAACCGGTGCGTGACTTGTGATTGAATCCTTCTTTAGTCGTGCTGGAATGGCACATATTGCAATTCGATTTTGTATCGTGGCAATTTGAGCAGACCGCATGTTTTTGATCAGCAGTTTTAGCCTTTAATGAAGCAGGTTTTTCTTTTATATGGCATTTAGCACAGCTTTCATTTGAGTGGCATGACTGGCATTCCAATCCAAAAAGATCGATATGCTGGGAATGATAGAACGTAACAATTTTTCCGCCGGCTTTTGGAGTATCGAATTTCAGAACCGTAGGAGTAATTACCTGGGGATGGATTCTCTTGGAACTTTTTTCCGTAATTGCCTGCTCTTTATTCTTTTGGTTTGTTCCGTTCGGTTCATGACAGCTTACGCAGTCGACCTTTCCGCTCCACGAACGATGACACTGCATGCATTGGCGGTGATAGGCGCCTTTCAGATCCGGTTTGCTTACATCCGTGCGCTTTCTCATAAGCTCATGACAGTCCGAACACCCGATTACTTGTCCCGGCGGATTATAGTGATGGCACATCTTGCATCCGCCTGCCATGCCGCTCATCTCTGCGTGCAGTCTGTGAGAGAACACGACCGGTGCGTAGATATTGGATTGCGATTTGAATTTATCTATCACAAGCACGTTAGGACCCTCTTCCGGGGACTGATTTATAGAAACCATCTTGTCGCGCGGGCACGGTTTGATGCATGGATTTTCTTTAGTTGGTATATCGCACGAATGGCATGTCTTGCATGAAATTCCATTTAGGTTGGGATGTGCCTCTTTCTTATTCTGTGCGAAAATTGCAAGCGAGGAAATCAAGACTATTAAAATTATTTTCGATCTCATTTTGCACCTCCTCTAACGGTATATTTTGTTCTCTGCGCAGAGAGCGTGGGAACGCTTACGATCGGGAAGATCATCACTGCTATTCTGAACAGTAAAATTTCGAAAGCGATGAATCCGAGCGTAACAGATATTTCGCCGATCGATGGAAAATAAGAGTGAACTTCGTAAGGGGGAGTGTACGCAACCAAAAAATTATTCAATCTGTTTAAAAAGACTCCGAATATTACCAGGAATGCAGCAATTCCTAATCCTGTTGGCGATTTTGAAATCTGACGAGACAAAAACATTCTTAACGGAATAATGACGCCAAACAATAATTCAATTGTAAACATGACGCTTGCGGTGGTTATTGTTGTCAGATAGACGAATGTTCCACGTATTACTATGTCGCCGATTTTAAAGGCGAGATAAATTCCGAGAAGCGGCGCAACCATGTTCCCAAGATTGGAAAGAATATGTGTCTCCGGTTTTAAACCGAAGGATCTTGATGTTATCAGAGATTCTAATATCACCATCGGAAATCCGACAGAGATTGCCGATAATAAAAAGAGGAGCGGAAGAATAGGAGTCTGCCACAAAGGATGCATCTTGGGTCCGGCTATAACCATCAGCGTACCAAGCGATGATTGATGAAGACATGAGAGCACGACACCCGCAATGATGAAGATGAACATTGTCTTTTCCAATCCTTTGTCCAGTATCCTCAAAAATTTATCAAGAGGATTATTCAATCTTTTCAGCAATCCGGGCAGATTTACCCTTCCAATAAATCTTTCTGCTACTATAGGAAGAAATTCAATATAAAGAACCGTAAGATAGATCATAACACAGATGCCCACTTCAAACAATACAGAACTGCCGTTCCACATAATTAAAGGATGCCAGATAAAATAAGGACGGCCTAGATCTATCATTACACTTATTGCGACGAATGTATAACCAAGCGCAGCGGTTAAAAGAGCGGGGCGTATAACCGCATGATACTCATCTTTGTGTATGATATGACCTAACGCTGCCGTTGTAAATCCTCCGGCTGCAAGTGCAACTCCGGCCGCCACATCCAATCCTATCCAGATTCCCCAAGGATGCTGATTATCAAGATTAGTTACCGATCCGATTCCGAAAACAAATCTTGCAAGCAAAAAAAGGAATCCGTTTAACGCGAGAAGAGATAATCCAATAACTATTGGAGTAAAAAATTTTTTATTCATCGGAACAGGTTTAATATCTTCCATAGTTATATCTCCGTCTCTTGATCATTTTTTTTGTTTTTATTGATCCACATTACGCCTCCCAACAGAGCGTAGAGCGCTACCGGCGGAACGAAGTACGCAAAAATTCCATGCTGGATTGCTTCACTAACTCCAGGCGCAGGATCTTTACCCAGTTTCGGAAATTCCAGTTCTTCGAATTCCTTACTCGATAGGTAGAGCCATGAAGTGCCGCCGACTTCAGATTCGCCGAATACTCGATTGATATAACGGTGAGGATAGTTTTTAATCTTCTCATGCGCGGCTTTTACCAGGTCTTCCCGGCGTCCGTAAGTAATTGCTTCAACCGGACAAATTTCTGTACATGCGGGTATCTGTCCATCTTTAGTCCGTGCAAAACAGAAATCGCATTTTTTGATATCCGGTTTGAGAGCCTTTTCGAATTCGAATGCCGGTACCTGAAACGGGCAGGCAACCATGCAGTAGCGGCATCCGATGCATCTGTCGCCGTCCCAAATTACAGATCCGTTTTCCTGTTTGGAAAAAGCGCCAACTATGCAGGCGGAGACACAAGCGGGATGATCGCAATGCATACACTGCACTTTTACATTGATTGGAATTTTTTCGCTCTCATTTTTTTGATACTCATTCACCACTGTCAATGCTTTACTGTCAGGTCTTCTTCTGTTTTCGAATACAGACCTGTCCTCATAAGATTCCAGCGGAGGAGTTTCGAGATTGTGTGCGGTTTTACAAGCCCATTCACATTTTCTGCATCCTATACACACCGTTGTGTCTACTAGTACTCCCATCCGATCTTCTGATAATGAATTTTTAGGTGCTGCCTTGCTTTTTGTAGATAAGCCGGTAACTGCAGTGCCGACAAGAGCCGCTTGTTTGAGGAAATCGCGGCGAGATTGATTTGCCATTTTTACCTCCTAAAAAAGGTTCCCCTTCGAATTTTAGAATAATGGAGATTTATATCCTTTTCAAACTTAAGAACTATTTAATATTGTGTCAATTAATTGAATATAATTATCAAAACGGGCTTTCTTTATCAAAAGAAAATTTTTACTTTCCTCATCAAATTTTGAAATGATGAAAAAAATGGCTAAAAAGAAGAAAAAAGAACTGCCCCAGCTGAGGGACGAAATAAACCGGATCGATTCAGGATTGATTAAACTGCTGGCAAAAAGAAGAAATTTGAGCAGGGAAGTAATTATTGCCAAAGAATCGAACAAGCAGGAAATACGGGATTTAAAGAGGGAATCCGATCTTTTGAATAGGCTGGTCAAATCGGGAAAAAAATCCGGACTCGATTCTCATTTTCTTACAAAAATTTACCACGAAATAATTGATGATTCCGTCCGGCTGCAGCAAAATTTTGTTCAGTCGAAACTGAACAAGAAGGGTTCAAAAAGAATTTCCGTAAAGGTGGCGATACAGGGGATCGAAGGTGCATACAGCTATTTAGCCGCTCAAAAATATTTTACTCATTTCAATTATGAACTGATTTTTGTTTTTAAAAAACTTTTCAGCGAAGTTGTAGAATCTGTGGAGAAAGGGGAAGCGGATTATGCTTTCCTTCCGATTGAGAATACCACTTCGGGCGGAATCAATGAAGTTTATGATCTTCTGCTTCATACCACCCTTTCTATCGTAGGCGAAGAAAAATTTCAGGTTAAACATTGTCTGGTCGGAGTTAAAGATGTGCCGGTTAATAGAATTAAAAAAGTATTCGCCCACCATCAGGCGGCATCTCAATGCAGTAAATTTTTGGAATCGATACCGAATGTAAGCGTGGAATATTTTGCAGATACCGCAATGTCAGTTCAAAAAATTAAAGAGGAAGAAAATTCATTCTTCGCGGCAATCGGGAGCGAGGAAGCCGCAAAATTATTCAAGCTGAAAATTTTAAAGACGGATATTGCCAACCAGCAGGAAAACTACACACGCTTCTTAATTGCCTCGCGCAAACCCGAAACCGTTGATTCAAGGATTCCGTGCAAGACTTCGATAGTAATGGCAACTTCTCACACTCCCGGCTCTTTGGTAGAGGCGTTGAATGTTTTTAGAAAGTATGTTGTGAATCTTACTAAGCTCGAATCGCGGCCTATAATCGGAAATCCGTGGGAGGAGATGTTCTATCTTGACCTCGAAGGTAATATTACCGACGAAAAAATTTTGTCGGCGATGGATGAACTAGGTCAGCATACACGGTTTCTGAAAATTCTTGGAAGTTATCCTTCGCAGGAATTGGACAAAGCAAAAATTGAATATCCAAAAATTCTTGAAGAAGAAGTCGGTGCAAAAAATATCAGAAAGGAGAATACAGATTCTGCCCCGGCTGTAAAAAAATCGAAACCTAAAAATTACCGACTGGCAAGCAGGGATTATAAAAACGAAGACACAATAATAAAAGTAAGAGATGTTTCGATTGGAGGAGACGGATTTATTGTAATAGCGGGACCGTGCGCGGTTGAATCCGAAACGCAGATAATGAAATGCGCGCTGGAGGCAAAAGAGAACGGTGCACATATTTTGCGCGGTGGCTGCTTCAAACCAAGAACATCTCCTTACAGTTTTCAGGGATTGGGTCTTGAAGGGCTTCATCTTCTCACGGATGCAGGAAAATATTATGATCTGCCGGTAATCACTGAGGTGATGGATACAGATCAGGTTGCAGACGTCGCGAAGACCGCGGATATACTGCAGGTAGGCGCTAGAAATATGCAGAACTTTGCTCTTCTTAAAGAAGTCGGCAAATCTCACCGACCTGTTATGCTGAAGCGCGGAATGATGGCCTCGATTGATGAATGGCTCAATGCTGCCGAATACATTTTATCTCAGGGAAACAGACAGGTAATTCTTTGCGAGAGAGGTATAAGAACATTTGAAACTGCCACAAGAAACACTTTAGATCTTAGCGCCATTCCTGTTCTAAAAGAATTAACGCATCTTCCTGTAATTGTGGATCCTTCGCACGCAGTAGGAGAGAGGAACAAAGTAATTCCTATGGCAAAGGCGGCTAAAGTTGTGGGTGCGCACGGCATAATGGTGGAATTTCATCCGGAACCGCCGAAAGCTTTGAGCGATCCTGAACAGGCATTATACTTTGCGCAGTTCGAGGAGATGATGCGGGATCTTTACAGAATGTGATCTGATTCCCGGATTTTTTTATCGGATTAGAAAAAATACTGCGTTTGAATGTAGTAGATAAAATAGTTCGCCGAAGTCTGAGTGAATGTAACTCCGTAATCGATCCCCGCTCCCAATGAAAATCCGGCAGTGCCTAACTTTCTGAAATCGTATCCGCACATTACGCTGAAGCTGACCCCGGCTTCCCAAAGATTAACATCGCCGAAGGTGCGGTCATTCAGATAAATCAATCCGGCTCCCTCCTCAAGATAGAGCGGATATGAAAAATCCTGGCGGATAAATCCCTTAAGAGAAAAACTTTTTATGAATGGATAATATCTGCCGCTTCTGTTTTCGGGAAGAAATTTTTCGACCATCTGGCTATAAGTAAAAGAAGCGCGGAAAGAAACGTCATGCTCGAACCAAGGGAAAAAATCGAAGAAGAGAGTGCCTCCCGTGCTGGAAACCGAAGTTGAATTTCCGGTGATGCTTCCGAGATGAAAAGACGCTCCGACGCTGGGATAAGAAATTTGTGCGTTTGAAATTTTTGGAAAAAATATAAAAGCGAAAACTAAAGCCGGAATTATTTTTTTCATATCAATAAAAAAAAGTTAACCAAATTGTTTTTTGCACCGGGTCCGTCCAGTCAACACGATGTTTCCGGTGAGCCTCGATTACTAAATAATCTCCCGGCTTTAAATTTATTTTTGTATCGTCATTAAAACTTATTCCCGCGGAACCCGCGAGTAGTAAAACAAATTCGTTCTCATCCTGGTCATACCAGAAATTTTCCGGTGAAGAAGCGCCGTTTGAAACAATCCGTTTGATTTTTAAATTTTTATTTCTGAGAATTTCTTCAATTATTTCCCCTTTGAAATTCTCGGGTAAATTTTCAAAAATATTTTCTGCCGGCTTATTCAATCCGTCTTCAGCACATTTTTAAAATCATTGCCGGTAGGGTGCTGAAATACGTTAAGTTCAAATTGCGGAAGAACAGCAAGAACATGGTCGAATATTTCAGCCTGAGTATTTTCATACTTTATAAAATCCGTTGTATTGGCGAAAGCATAAATCTCAATCGGCACGCCTTCCGGGCCAGACGGGAGCTGGCGGACAATCACATCGTATCTCCGGTCCAAATCATCCCGGCCGGACAAATATTTTTTAAGATAGAACCGGAAAACTCCTATGTTGGTAAATTTATTTTCTTCTGATTCATTTGTTTTTTCACCGGAGGGCTGAACCGTTTTAGCTGTGTTTCCTTTTATATACTCGGCTGTGAATTTATTTTTTGCGAATTTGCTTAGAAGCTCTTTCTGACAGAATTTTATAGAGGACTGATCTATATTTATAGAACGTTTTATTCTCCTCACTCCGGAATCCCGCATGCCTCTCCAATTTTTGAATGAATCTTCAATCAGTTTGTAGGTGGGAATTGTAGTAATTGTTTTGTCCCAGTTCTGAACTTTAATTACAGTCAGAGAGATGTCCGCTACCTCTCCGTCTGCGCCGTATTTTGAAACTTCAATCCAGTCGCCCACGCGGACCAAATCGTTTGAAGAGATTTGAATGCTTGCCACGAATGATAAAATTATATCTCTGAACAAGAGCGCAAGTATTGCGGCAAAGACTCCTAATCCGGCAATTATCTCGAGCGGTGATCTTCCTAAAATGATCCCGGCTATCATCATCGTCCCGAGAATATAGATTACAATCTTTATTGTCTGAATGTATCCCTTTATCGGGCGCTCTTTATATTTCTCATTTTTTTCGTAAAGTTCATTAATGCCGGATAGAATTGTGCCCACCAGCAGAGTAAAATTTATTATGAACAAAATGGAAACCAGTCGGCTTAAAAGAGACTGAATAGACGGTTCTAAATATGCGAATGAATCAAAAATAAAAAGCGGAACGAACAATGATATTTTCTTAAGCGCCTTTCTTGAAAGAATAACATCGTCCACTTGAGAAGAAGTTGATTTAACAGCTTTTCTGATTATCGGAATAATAATATTCTTAATAAGATAATATGAGATGACCGCCAATACTATAACCGCAAAGAATTTTACATGATTGTTGATCCATGGGAGCGGGGCAGTTATTTCTTCTAGCTTCTCTAGCATAAAAATGTATTCGATTTTTATTATTTCGTTTATAAGATAGTATAAAGTTACAAAATATTTTGTCTTTTATGTATGTGAGGTTCTCTTCGCATTCAAATCAATTGATGATATTACAGCATCGCGGCTCTGACAGAAAAATCATTTAAAGTATACAGAGTCTTTAATCATATTTAATATTATTTTTGTAACAGATTTATACGGAAATGCAGATGGATCAAAATAAAAATCCCCGCGCTCTTCTTGCGCTGCTTTCGATATATATAGTCTGGGGTACGACTTATCTGGCAATTCGGATAGGTGTGGAAGATCTTCCCCCTGTTTTATTCACCGGTCTAAGATGGATTGCGGCAGGACCAATCATGATGCTTTTTCTGGCACTAAATAAATATAAACTGCCGGATAAGAAAGATCTATTTCATCTGGGAGTGAGCGGACTTTTATTGCTGGGCGGAGGAAACGGGCTGGTCGTTTTTGCCGAACAGACTGTGCCCAGCGGATTAACGGCACTTCTGATAACAACAGTACCATTCTGGGTGGTGGGAATAGAAGCTTTTCTGCCGCAAGGGCAAAAAATAAATTCGTTTCTTATCTCTGGATTATTGCTCGGCCTCGCCGGGGTGACTTTGATCTTTGGCGGTGATCTTAAAAATTTATTCCATTCGAATAATGTAGGCGGAATAATTGGTTTAATGTTCGCAGTCTTTTTATGGTCCGCCGGAACTCTATATTCAAAGTATAAGAAAGTTAGCGTTCATCCATTAATGGGTGCAGCCACGCAGATGATTGTGGCGGGAGTAGCAATAACAGTTTTCGGATTAATTCTGGGAGAAGCGGGCAGATTTCATTTTACACAATCAGGATTTCTGGCTTATCTGTATCTGGTAATTTTCGGTTCGCTTATCGGTTACGGAAGCTATGTTTACGCTATTGCCCATTTGCCGATCTCGTTGGTGGCTACTTATGCTTACGTTAATCCTGTGATTGCTCTTTTTCTCGGCTGGCTGATATTAGATGAGCCGATTACAGTCTGGATAATTCTTGGAGCGGCTATAATTTTAGTTGGCGTTATGCTTGTCAAAAAGGGGAGCGAAAAGAACACAAAAAAGATATTCAAAACAGAATGAATTATTTTTTAATCTCAGTTAATCTCCGTGAGCAAAAATCCTTTTTGTGTCTTAACAAAAGAAAAAGCGGTGGTTAATTTCTGATCTCCGCTTATAAAATTTATCTCAGCAATAAAATATTCAATCTGTCCTTCCTTCTTGATCTCAAATTTTCCATCCTCCTGTTTAGAACTCAGATCAATTAGGGCGGATATTTTTTTGCATATTCTTTTCACCTGGTTCAATTCATCTTTATTTGCCGGATTGAAAGAATCTTTTCTGACTCTTTGAACATCCTCTCCGTCATATGCAATTAACCGGGCGGCTTTTTCAAAGGATTTCGTTCTGCTCACTCCAATCAGCTCATTGAGAGTCTTTTTAACATTGGTCTCATCATTTTGCGCCTGAATTGAACTTGTTCCACACAAAAGAATCAAAGACGCCAAAATCATTAATCCATATTCTCTAAGCCTTTTCATTTTTACTCCTTGAAAATATAGTCCATTATATTATACGCATATTGTTCACTCGGGGCGAAAATTATTCCTATAATAATCGTTTTTCGGTCCGGTTTCAGTACTTGTAAAGCATATATCACAAGATTAATGCCATTCCTAAAAAGTGAAATGCTTAATTTTTTCCCCTTTGGCTTCCAGATCTGTCATTGCCTCAATGCCGATATTCAAATGCAGATCTACAAAATTTTGCGTCACATTTTTATCAGATTCCTCGGTTTTTACTCCTTCAGGAAACATTGGCAAGTCTGAAACTAAGAGCAGGGCGCCGCGCGCTATCTGATTTGCGTAACCGACTATGAAAATGGTTGCGGTCTCCATATCAATTCCGATTGCGCCCAATTTGCGCAAGTATTCTTTAAAATTGTCGTCCCATTCCCAGAGTCTTCGGTTGGTTGTATAAATTACTCCGGTTCTGTACTCCAGATTTTTTGAAATAATTTTATCCGAAACAAATTTGTGCAGTTTGAATGAAGGAAGGGCGGGCACTTCTGCGGGAAGATAATCATTGCTTGTTCCTTCTCCTCTAATTGCCGCAATCGGAAGAATGAAATGGCCAATCTCCGTGGATGTCTTCAAACCGCCGCATTTTCCTAAAAAGAGGACTCCTTTGGGCTGCCTGGCCAGAAGAAGATCCATAATAGTCGCTGCATTGGCAGAACCTATTCCAAAATTTATTATCGAAAGACCGGAGCTGTTTGTTGCAGTCTGCATCGGTCTTCCTTCCCCGTTTATATTGCAATCGAATTTCTCTGCAAATTTGTTAACATAATTTTGGAAATTCGTGAGAAGAAAATAATCTCCAAATTCGTCTATGTTTGTTCCGGTATAACGCGGAAGCCAATTTTGTGCTATCTCTAATTTTGTCTTCATATATCCCTTAAAATTATCTGAATTTTATTCGTTCATATTTGTCTGTGATTTTATCTTTTGAATGGAAAAACCGAGAATCAATTTGCAATACGATTAGTGAGAACAAGTATCCGATCAACGATCCGATCAGCATTCCGCCCAAAACATCTGATGGATAATGAACTCCGACATACGGGCGGGAGAATGCCATCAAAGATGCAACCGTAAGGAACGGAATTTTGTATCTGGGAAAAATTTTGGAAAAATAAACGGCTACACCGAAATTGTTTACCGCATGGGAGGAAGGGAATGAAAATGAGTCTGTGCATGTGACAAGCACGTTTAAGTCTCCAAACGTATTGCAGGGACGCACTCTCTGAATTAGGTTTTTTAGAAACGAACTGCTGAACTGATCCGTTGCAATTATAAGAATGATCAAAAAGAGAGCGGCAATTCTGCCTGTTCTTCCACCTTTGAAAATCAGGAGAAGAAAAAGAATAAGATAAGCTATGTACCAGTTTTTTACTTCCGTAATGAAAGGGAAAATCTTGTTGAATAAGGGATTTGAAAGTGTATGATTTATAAAATAGAGAAACCAAACATCCAAACGGTACAAAAATTCGGTCATCTTTTCTTCCTAATCTGATTCGGAAAATTGATTATTTGCTCAATTTTATTTATTAATATCTAATAAAATTTGCTACATTAGAAATAGTGGAATTATGGAATTGTGTTTGAAGCAATTCGAATCCCATTAAAAATTACGAAAATAAAACGAACCTTCTAAGAAAAATCTTTGCGAATTGGTGAAACCGAGTAAACAGCTAAAGAGTACCGGAGAGTTGAAACGGTTTGAGTACTTTCAAGAAGAGAGTAACAAATCTTTAGTCCCTCCTTTTCAAGCGCTATCCAAATTTGTAGCGTTTGCCGGTCTCGTTGCCATGATTCTGGAAGTGCGTTATTTCGCGGCGCAAAGCGTTGACATATATATATCACGCTTGTCGGCGATATTGATTGCTTTTATTCTTCTTGTTATCTCGACTACAAATCTGGGCAAGAGGCATGCGGTTCTTCTTGTGCATATTCTACTTCTGTCCATAATCTGTTCCTTCGGTGTAATGATTTTTTTGATTCCCAAAACGCTGATCTTCAATTCCCACATAATAAGTCTGATAATTTTTACGGCCGCGCTTTTTCTGAGCTGGGATGTTACGAATCAGATAATTGTTGCAATCTACTATAACATAGTTTTTGCCTCCTCAATAATATTCAACAGCAAGCAGATATTTATTCTTCCGAATATGATAGAATCTGTTGTGCTCGTGCTCGTTATAAGTGTGATGGCAATTGTAGCAAGTTATATCAATTATAAACTGCGCCACGAAAGCGTGATTAAAACATTCGAAGTGAGCCAGTCAGAAAAAAAATTCAGAAATCTTTTCGAGAATTCAGTTGAAGGGATTTTTCAATTTACCAAGGAAGGCAAATTTCTTACCGTTAATCCGGCCCTGATCAAAATGCTAGGCTATTCATCCGATGAGGATATCAAAAGATTGGGCCTGGTAGACGACATATTTAAAAGAAAAAGCGATTGGGAATTGCTGAGCAAACTGCTTGAGAAACAGGGGAAAGTCAGAAATTTTAGAGTGCCTTACAAAAAGAAAGACGGCACTGAAATTACTGTCCGCATGAATGTGCGCACTTACGAAGATGAAGAGAGCGGAATGCTGGTCTATGAGGGAAGTCTTCAGGATATAACCCAGCAGGTGCAGGCAGAGAGCGAGAAGCAGAAAGCATTGGACGCGCTTCGTCTTGAAAAAAACAAAGCCGATTCGGTAGCCAAGAAAGCTCAGCAGGAGAGCAGCTTCAAATCTAAATTCCTTGCCAATATGAGCCACGAAGTCCGCACGCCCATGAACTCGGTTATGGGATTTCTAACATTAATAGAGAATGACCTTTTTGAAGATAAAGAGGAACTGAAAAATTTTGCGCGCGATGCGAGATTAGCTGCGGAATCGCTCCTGGATATAATTAACAATATCCTGGACATATCTAAAATTGAAGCGGGCAAAATGGAGCTCGACGAAATTGAATTTGACATAAGAAATGAGATCAATAAAGCCGTTTCGATTATTACTCAGTCTGTTAAAGCAAAGGGATTAATTTTTGAACAGATGATTTCCGACTCGATTCCTGTAAAAATTTTTGGAGACCCTACCAGATACCGGCAGATAGTTCTGAATCTCCTGAGCAACTCTGTGAAGTTTACCGAGCAGGGAAAAATTTCACTCATTGTGAATGCCCAGTCGCAGTCGGATTCCGTAATCGAGATCATGACGACAGTCCAGGATACTGGCGCCGGAATACCGAGCGATAAACTCTCCATTCTCTTTGAGCCGTATATTCAGGTTAAAAATAAAAAAGGAGCCAAAGAGGGAACCGGATTGGGCCTGGTGATCTCCAGAGAATTCGTTAAGATGATGCACGGCGAGATGAACGTTGAAAGCAAGGTGGGACTCGGCAGTAAATTTTCTTTCAATGTAAAAATGAAACTTCAGCCGGATGCTGTAATCGAATCTGATTTAACGGAAGCCACCTCAATTGCCGTTCATGAAGAATTTCAGTCGAAGCTGGAATCGGATGCAGTACCGGAAACTAAAGCGGAAGCTGCTCCTAAAAAAAGAATTCTTCTTGTGGAGGATAACCCGATCAGCCAGAATTTGGAATTGAAAATATTGCGCGAAGTGGGCTATAATGTAGAGGCTGTTTCGAATGGTTTCGATGCGATCCAGTCTGCACAGAGCGGCGCTTACAGCTTGATTTTAATGGATGTTGAGATGACCGATATGGACGGCATAACAGCCACTCAAAAAATCCGGGCACTGGACACTCCCATTGCCAAAATTCCTATCATAGCAGTCACCGCGCATTCCAGTATGAAAGACAGAGAAAGATGCCTGGCTGCGGGGATGGACGATTATATCGCAAAACCTATCAATATACACTTCTTAAAGATCACTATAGACCAGTGGCTCTACGCCAATAAGTAAGAGTTCAATTTTGTAACTGATTTTTTTTTGATAATTTTACTTCACATTTAATAATTGACGGGAATTAAAATGCTTACGCAAGATTTTATTATGTTGGAAGAAAAATACGGAGCGCATAATTATCACCCGCTTCCAGTTGTGCTGGCTAAAGGAGAAGGCGTTTATCTGTGGGATGTTGAAGGGAAAAAATATTTTGATTTCCTCTCCGCCTATTCAGCCGTTAACCAGGGGCACTGCCATCCTAAAATTGTTGACGCAATGACAGAGCAGGCGAAGACATTAACGCTGACATCAAGGGCGTTCTTTAATAACTGCTTAGGTCCTTATGAAAAATTCATAACGGAATTTTTTGGCTACGAAAAAATTCTTCCGATGAATTCAGGAGCCGAAGCAGATGAAACGGCTTTAAAACTTTGCAGACGCTGGGCGTATGACAAAAAAGGTATTGCGGAAAATGAAGCTAAAATAATTGTATGCGAAGGGAATTTTCACGGAAGAACCATTACGGTAATCTCTATGTCCAATGACCCCGATTCTTACAAAGGATTCGGACCTTATACTCCGGGCTTCATTAAAATTCCGTATAATGACCTGAACGCTCTCTCAAAGGCGCTTGAAGATCCAGATGTGGCCGGATTCCTGGTAGAACCGATACAGGGTGAAGCAGGCGTTGTTGTTCCGGAAGAAGGATATCTTTCCAAAGCATACGCAATGTGCAAATCGAAAAATGTTCTTTTTATTGCAGATGAAGTTCAGACGGGACTGGCGCGCACAGGAAAGATGCTGGCCTGTGATCATGAAGGAATTAAGCCGGATATCCTGATTTTAGGAAAAGCACTTTCGGGAGGAACAATGCCGATCTCTGCGGTACTGGCAGATGATGATGTGATGCTGGTAATTAAACCGGGCGAACACGGTTCAACCTTCGGTGGTAACCCTCTTGCATCTAAAGTCGCAGTAGCGGCATTGCAGGTTCTGCGCGACGAAAAATTATCGGAGAATGCAGATCGACTTGGAAAAATTTTCAGGGCTGAAGTTTCAAAGATTAAATCCGATATGATTGAATTGGTTAGAGGTAAAGGATTGCTGAACGCAATAGTCATTAAACCGAAAAACGGAAAGGAAGCGTGGGATGTTTGTCTTAGGATGAAAGAGAACGGACTTCTAGCCAAACCAACTCATGGTCACATAATCAGATTTGCGCCGCCGCTTGTAATTACGGAGGAACAGGTTCTGGAAGCTGTAAAAATTATTGAGAAATCAATTTTAGAGATCAGTGCATCATAAAAAAATTTATTTCAATTTAGAGGGAAGGGGATTGGATCCGGATGAGTGAGAAAAAATTTGTTACGGTGTTCGGAAGTTCAATCCCCAGACCGGGGGAACCGCAATATGAAACTGCGTATCAGCTTGGCAGACTGCTTGCAAGCAGTAATCTGAATGTGTGCAGCGGCGGATTCCAGGGGATAATGGATGCGGTCTCTAAAGGGGCGTCCGAAAACGGAGTAGAAGCTGTCGGCGTTACGCTGGATATTTATAACGTCTCGGCGAGCAAGTATCTTACAAAACAGATTGTCACCCACACGCTTTTTGAGAGGCTGAAAATTCTGATTGAAACCGGAGATGCATTTGTAGTTCTGCAGGGCGGTACAGGAACTCTGGTTGAACTTTCCCTGGTCTGGGAATATCTGAACAAAAATATGATCTCTGAAAAACCGTTTGCATGCCACGGCACTATGTGGAAACAAATCACATCTTTAATGGAAAAGCAGATTGAAACTGAAAAAAGAAAAACCGGTCTGCTTAAATGCTTTGATGAAATTGAAGAGTGCGCAGCTTACCTCATCAGGTCGCTGAAGGCCTGATCTTCATTATCATCATCATTCCTTTTTCGAACACCTGATCAACCGAAAGTTCCTTTACGCATTTAAATTTTAAATCTTTTCTGGAACACGATAATGGTTTTGGAGAGTAATAAAAACACGGGGCGCAGTCCAATCCAAGAGATGCGATTTCGTATTCGGTCTGCCACGGATGAATAAAATTAATATTAGTAGGGCCGATCAGTGCGAGCACATTCAACTTCATTGCCGCTGCCACATGCATCAGGCTCGAATCGTTTGTAATAAAGAGTGAGCATCTTTTCATCACTGCCGCTGTTTCCGAAATACTTGAAGTGTTTACGGAAATTGCCTCGGCAGAATTTATGGCTGTGCATATCTCATCTTTAAGATACTGTTCATCTTTGCCGCCGAAAAGCAGAATCTTTGCGCCGGTTTGACTGATAAGTTTAACTCCGAGGTGAGCAAAGTTTTTAGGATCCCATCTTCTTTTTGTATGATTTTTTAGCGGAGAGCAGCCGGGATGAAATCCAATAACCAGATCACCCTCCTGAATGCCATTTCTTTTAACAAACTGATCTGCGAATTCAGCATCTGATTTCGCGAGAATGAATTGAAGAGGCGCAATCGAATCCGCTTTCCTGCCCGTAAGAAGTTCAGCCATTCTTATATTCTCTTCAACATTATGAAGAGTGAAACTTTCTTCCACACGAGGCGAATTCAAAAATCCGAAATTTGAAAAGTCGCCGTGCAGGTATTTTACGGCCAGTCTTTTTTTTGCGCCGATCAGCAGAGAGATAAGATTATATTCTTTTCTGTTGGATGGATAAACATTTATCGAAGCATCATATCTGTTTCTTAATCTCAATACGAAATTAAGCGATTCAGCGTACGACCGGTTTGGGAAATCGAAGTAAATAGTTTTAGAAAGTTCGGGTAAATTTTTATAGATATCTTCCACGCCTTTATACATCACCAATGCGTCAATTTCGGCTGCGGGAATATCAGTCTTGATTTTTTTTATTGCCGGCGTAAACATCAAAGCGTCGCCGATACCCGATAAAGCGTTTACAAGAATTTTCATTTTATTGATCGATAAAAGAAACGCTCCGAAGAGCGTTTCAAAAATCCTTTATTTCTTTTGAAGTTGTTTAGGTAATACTTCCGGTGCCTGCATTCCCGCCTTTTGCCTGAATTCATTCAATAGCTGGGTTACGTTCTGATCTCCCGGCACAAGGCTCTGCAGCTGCATAAGCAGTCCGACCGCATCTTTATACATTTTTAAATTTTCATAATGTGTAAGAAGCAGATCATACGGATTATACCAGCTTGTGAAATCGCGAGGATTCAGCTCGAGCTGTTTTTTAGCTTCTGCTATTACTTCTCTCGCATAGGTTTCGTACTGCGCCATTGCGCCGGCGGTAAAGTAGAGCTTAGACACATCATGTTTAATTCTGTAATCCATAGGAACAACGTTGCGCGGTATCTTATTCTCCATTGCTTCAAGCGCTTCGATGCTCTTTGCGTTGTTCTTATCTTTATACTGATAATAGATAGCCAGCCTTATAAACGCATTTCTGTAATTCTGCGTCAGGCGTTCATGGTTTTCGTCGAAGAAGATAGTTCTATCATTAAGACCGCGGAACTTGAATCCCGGCTGATAATTTTTGCTGTATCCCGCCGGTTCATCGAGAAGCTGTTTTCTCAGAATCGGTTCGTCGATGTATTCAATTCGTTTATCAGTATTCTTCTTGGGTACCAGACGCATTGCCATTCCTTCCATTCTAAGATAATCATCAAGATTCAGATGACTGTCTTCGGAGCAGGTAACCGCGAAGTATATCGGCCGCTCCCATTTTGCCTGCATGATAATATCGAGCGCTACAAGATCCTGTCCGCGTATAAATTTGATATCTCCCGATTGGCCGGTGTTTTGCAAAATCCATTTAATCTTTCCATCTTTCACAGTTGCGCTGTCAGTTACATTCCATTCTTTCATAACACTTTGAGGAACATCAATATTCATTTCCGTTGGATCCCATCTTTGCAATCCAAGCTGGTCTATCTCCTGATC
>JAKAMT010000037.1 GCA_021812705.1 Bacteroidota bacterium
TTAATAGGTACGGGAACCGGCTTTTATTTTCCCAAAATTACAGTATCGCCTTTATCGATTCCGCATTTGCCTGAATAGTTTTATCCAAATCGCTTTTGGAGTGTGCCGTCGAAATGAACATGGCTTCAAATTGCGCAGGCGGAAGATAAATTCCCCGGTTCAGCATTTCATGAAAATATTTGCCGTAAAGTTTTGTATCGGATTTAATTGCAGAATTAAAATCAATAACCGGCTCTTCTGTAAAAAAGAGAGTCATCATTGATCCGACCCGGTTAAACTGAAAATTTTTACCTGCAGATTTGATCCCTTCTTTAATTCCTTTCTCCAGGTAGGCTGAATTATCTTCCAGGGTTTTATAGAGATCCGGATTATTTTTTAAATATTTTAATGAAGCAAGGCCGGCACTCATTGCCAGGGGATTTCCGCTTAACGTTCCTGCCTGGTAAACCGGTCCGCTTGGAGAAACCATCTCCATAATTTCTTTCTTCCCGCCGTAAGCGCCTACCGGAAGTCCGCCGCCGATGATTTTACCGAAAGTAGAGAGATCAGGTTTAATACCGAGTATTTCCTGTGCGCCGCCGGGGGCAAGGCGGAAACCGGTCATAACTTCGTCAAATATCAGAACAATCTTTTCTTCATCGCATAGTTCTCTCAATTGTTTTATGAAATTATTATCAGAGCGGACGGTTCCCATGTTGCCTACCACTGCCTCGATAATAACCGATGCAATTTGTCCCTTATTCTGTTCGATTAATTTTTTAACCGAATTGATATCGTTGAAGTCGGCCACTAATGTATCGGCCGCGTTCCCTTTTGTAACACCCGGGCTGGTAGGCACTCCGAATGTGAGCGCGCCTGAACCGGCTTTAATAAGGAAGAAATCTCCGTGTCCGTGGTAGCAGCCTTCGAATTTTATGATCTTTTCTTTGCCTGTAAAGCCGCGCGCGGCTCTTATTGCGCTCATTGTGGCTTCTGTGCCGCTGTTAACCATTCTTATCATTTCGACGGAGGGAACAATTTGAGTAATAATTTTAGCCATCTCTATTTCAATCTCTGTAGGCGCGCCAAAACTTGTTCCTTTTTCTATTGCATCAAGCAGAGCTTCTTTTATGAACTGAGGATTATGACCGAACAGATGCGGCCCCCAGCTGCCTATATAATCTATAAATTCATTCCCGTCCACGTCAAACATCTTGGATCCTTTCCCGCTTGAAATAAAACGGGGGGTTCCGCCAACAGATTTAAAAGCCCGCACCGGCGAATTAACTCCGCCCGGAATAAATTTTTTAGCTTCTTCGAAAAGTTTTTCGCTTTTTGCTGAATTCATCTTATTTCCTCTTTAAATTCCACTAATTATAAACCGCAGCCCAAAAATAGTTATAAAATAGATTACAAAAAATTTGGAGCGGATGTTAAAAAATAAATGGTTTATCTATTTTGCATAATAAAACCGGAGAGTTTAATGATTCATAAGATTACAGGTAAGCAGCACAATTCCAAGTTATGCTTTGTATGCGGTTTAAAGAACCGCTTCGGTATCCATGCACATTTTTACATTACAGAGGAACAAGAATTAATAGCCTTATTCACACCTTCGGATGAACATCAAAGCTATCCGGGCAGACTGCACGGAGGAATCGCGTCCGCAATTTTGGATGAAACTATCGGAAGAGCAATCCTCAATAAATATGAAACCGAGGTCTGGGGAGTTACAATAGATTTGAATGTGAAATTCAAAAAGCCGATTCCGCTTAATGAGGAATTAAAAGTGATAGGAAGAATTACCAGCGAGAACAGCAGAATGTTTGAAGGAACCGGAGAAATCGTTTTGAAGAACGGGGAAATTGCAGTGACCGCCCAGGGCAAATATTTAAAAGTCCCGCTGGATAAAATAGCAGAGTTCGACCGTGCTGAAAACGACTGGAGGATTGTGCACTTAGACTCGGATCCGCTTCAGATCGAGATTTAATTTTTTATTTTTGCAGTCCTGTTCGAAAAGTAGAAGATTATTAATGAGAATATTAGAAGAATGCCGGCATTAATAAGAATGGCATTAGGAGACCCAAAATGCTCTGCCAGCATTCCTATCCATAAAGCGCCGACAGGCATAAATCCGAAAAAGCTGAAACTGTAAATTCCCATAACTCTTCCGCGGAATTCTTCCGAGACTAATGTCTGAATCAGACCGTTCGATAAATTATTTACGGCTATAATGCCGGCTCCAATTCCAACCAATATAACTGCGGATAAAAGCAAAGTCGAATTGAAGGAGAAAAGTATCATAAATAATGGAAGAGAAAACAATCCGGTAAGCAATACTTTCTGACGCGGCATTTTTTTACTGTATGATGCAATTGCCAGCGAACAAATCACGGCTCCGACTCCTCTTGACGCCTGAAGCAGTCCGTTAGTTGTGGAATCGCCGTGAAGTGTTTTAACTGCCCAGTCGGGGAAAAGCGTTGCTACGCTCAATCCAAAAAAAGTTGAAAATGCGACGATCCCCATTATTATCTGAATCTTCCTCTGAGTCCTGACATACCTGATCCCATCCATCAGCTCATGCACAGCCGATTTTCCGGATGCTTTCCCACCTGAAGAAGCAATCTTCATTATGTACAAATTATATATCACCGCCAAAAATGAGAGGCCGTTAATTATAAAACACCAGGCCGGTCCGGCCACTGCATAGGTTACACCTGCTACCGCGGGACCAATAGCAGCGGCGGAATGAAACATCATTGAATTTAAGGCGATGGCATTTAATAAATCTTCTTTTGGAACCAATTCATTTACAAATGCCTGACGCGCCGGGGCGTCGAATGCGTTCGCAATGCCGAGAAGAAAAGCCAGAAGAATTATGTGCCAGGGTAAAACTAATTTCGTAAAAGTTAATAACGCCAATATGAACGCCAGCACCATCATTATGCTCTGCGTTATTATAAGAATTTTTTTCCTCGAGAACCGGTCTGCAATTACACCGCCATACATCATAAACAACCATGAGGGTAATCCGTTAGCAAAACCGACGAACCCTAGAAAGGCAGGCGAGTGTGTGAGTTCAAAAATAAAAAACGACTGAGCCGTCATTTGCATCCATGAGCCGAAGAGAGATATGATTTGACCTATAAACCACAACTTATAATTTCTGTGCTGCAATCCCGCAAAAGTGGAACTTACTCTTTTTTCTGCGGCGGATTTAGATGCGGAATTATTGATTGCACGTTCTCCGGTTTTGTTCAGAAGATCGCTCATGAGTGTTCAATTTGAAAAAATTATCCCGTTCCAAAGGTAAGATGGAACGGGATTAGAAACAATTTATTTGCTCTTATCTAGATATTTAGCTACATCTTTTGCAAAGTATGTGAGAATCATATCTGCGCCCGCGCGTTTGATTGCGGTAAGCGATTCAATCATTACTCTTTCTTCGTCAATCCAGTTGTTTCTGCCGGCGGCTTTTATCATTGCGTATTCTCCGCTAACCTGATATGCTGCTGTGGGCATTCCGAATTTTTCTTTTACCCGCCAGATTATATCGAGATAAGCGCCTGCCGGTTTAACCATTATTATATCGGCGCCTTCTTCAATGTCGGATTCGGCCTCTCTTATAGCTTCATTGCCGTTTGCCACATCCATCTGGTGAGAGCGTCTGTCTCCGAATGCAGGTGTGGATTCTGCTGCGTCTCTGAACGGGCCGTAAAATCCTGATGCATATTTAACGGCGTAGCTCATCACCGGGATCTCTGTGAAACCGTTTTGATCGAGAGCTTTGCGTATTGCCCCGATGCGCCCATCCATCATATCTGATGGAGCGATTATATCTGCGCCCGCCTTTGCGTGAGATACAGCCTCCTTTACGAGAAGATCCACAGTCTCGTCATTTAGAATCCGTTCGCCGTCGAGAACGCCGCAGTGGCCGTGTGAAGTGTATTCGCATAGGCAGACATCCGTAATCACTACCAATTTTTTTGTGACCTTCTTTATGGCGCGCACCGCCTGCTGAATAATTCCGTCCGGATCGTATGCTTCCGAGCCCACTTCATCTTTATGTTCCGGGATTCCGAAAAGGATAACCGCGGGTATGCCGAGTTTTTCTAACTCCACGCATTCGTTGACTAAAATTTCGAGCGACATCTGGTAAACGCCCGGCATGGATTTTATTTCATTCTTAATTCCTTTTCCGTGAACTACAAAGAGAGGATATATAAGATCATTTTTTGATAAAGCAGTTTCGCGTACCATATCCCGTACGGTTGGATTGTAGCGCAGTCTGCGTAATCTTTTGGTTGGAAAAGTTGCCATCTGAACCTCTGTAGAATTATAAATGCTGATTATAAAAAAAATATTTTTTAACTGTTTATTATCTTCTGATAAACCAATTCAGAATTTTTCACACAATCTCCTACAGAGATACCGCCTCTGTAGTTCCCGCTCAGAAAAATTCCAGGATTCATTTTTTCAAATTTATCGAAATAATTTTCATGCTCAATATAACCAAGATTATATTGCGGAATTGCTTTGTTCCACATTTTTTCTTCCATAAAAACAGGATCGGAATCCGTCTTCATTATTTCCTTAAATTCTTTAAGGACGGTTGTAATTAATTCATTTTTGCCCTGTTTAAATAGATGTGGAGAGCGGGCGCCGCCGATAAAGAGTGTGAACGCGGCTTTATTCTCTTCACTCCTGGCGTTGAATATTGTGGAGCTCCAAATTGCGCCCAGGAAGTTCTTTTTCTCTTTAGAAGGAATCAGGAAGCCAAATCCGTCCAATGCTCTCCCTATCTGCTCTTTATTAAAACCAAGATATAAAACCATTACGGGCGGATAATAAATATCGTTAAGATGATTGGGCAGATCGGCGTCCAAATTTCCGAAAATATCTGCCGCGCAGTAGGCGGGGAGAGTTGATAAAACAACATCGGCGGATAATTCATTGCGTATGCCGTCCTTCTCATAGGTAATTTTCCATCCAGTTTTTTCCGCTTCGGTACTTTTTTCAACTTTTAGAATTTTGCATCCGTAAGAGATTGAGCCGTTAAAATTTTTAGCAATCGCCGCCGGAAAACTCTGCATCCCGTTTATAAATGAAAACATTCTGGCGCTCTGTTTGGATTCCTCTCCGCGCTTTTTTCTCTCCTTAGCTCCTTTGATTAATCCTTTCACCAGTCCGCCGTAGAGTTCTTCCAATCTGTAAAGTTTTGGGAATGCGGATTTAACGCTAAGTTTATGAGGGTCTCCTGCAAACACGCCGCTTACAAAGGGATCGATAGCGTAGTCAAAAAATTCAACACCCAATCTTCTTGTAACGAATTCTGCTATGCTCTGATAATATCCGTCGGTTGATTTTCCAATGAAAGGCTCTGCAAGCAGTCTTAATTTTCCTTTAGGCGAAAATAATTTTGTCTTTAGAAAAAGGGGAGGATTTGTCGGAAGCGCATGCAGCTCATTGTTCCGGAGAATAAATCTTTTGTTGGAAATCTCCGTTGCATATATCATCTGATCCGAAAGACCAACTTCATCAACTAATTTTTTAATTAACGGAGTCGTTTCAAGCCCGCTGTTAGGGCCGTAATCCACAAGGAAACCGTTTATACGCGAAGATTCCATAGAGCCCCCCGGCTCATTCTTCAACTCAAGAATATTAACATCATAGCCATCTTTCTTAAGCCAATGCGCCGTTGCAAGACCCGAAATGCCGGCGCCAAGAATTGCAATTTTCTTTTTATTTATTATCATTATCGAATAATTCCATAACAATCAAAAAATTAATTGAGACCCCTTCTTATCAATAGCGCGTCAACTTTTGGTTCTCTTCCTCTGAATTTTTTGTAGAGAGTCATCGCGTCTTCAGTGCCGCTTTTCGCCAGAACAAAATTTCTGAATGCCGCTGCGGTTTTCCTATCGAACAGAGTCGTTTCCTTAAATGCCTGGAAGGCATCAGCGTCAAGAACTGCTGCCCAAATATAACTGTAATATCCGGCGGAATATCCTTGAATCATGTGGCTGAAATTTGTGCTCTGATATCTTGTTTCAATTTCGGGAATGAGGCCTATTTTAGCAAATGCATCATGTTCAAATTTTTGCACGTCCCGTTCGTTTGTGTCTGCCAGGGTATGCCAATCCATGTCTAAGAATGAAGCTGCCAAATACTCCACGGTCTCAAATCCCTGATTGAATAATTTTGCATTTTCAATTTTTTGGATTAGTTCATCCGGAATCGTTTTTCCCGTCTGATAATGCTTCCCATACATTTTGAGAACTTCCGGTTCGAGTGCCCAGTTTTCCATTATCTGCGACGGGAGTTCAACAAAATCGCGCGGAACGGATTTGCCGCCGGGATATGTTGTGTTCGAGAAGAGTGAATTCAGCGCATGGCCCAATTCGTGAAAAAGCGTGTTTACTTCGTCTATGCTCAAAAGTGCTGGTTTGTCGCCGGTTGGTTTAGAGAAATTGCCTACGTTATAAACAAGCGGTGTAATAAATTTGCCGCCGATATTAGATTGTCCCCTGAAACCGCTTGACCAGGCGCCGCTTCTTTTACCGTCTCTCGGAAAATAATCTGAGTAAAAAATGCCGATATGTTTTCCGCCTGCTTCGGTTACTTCAAACACTTTTACATCCGGATTATAAACTTGAATATCGTTCCTTTCCTTGAATTTTATGCCGTATAATTTTGAAGCGACCTCAAAAGCTCCGGCGCGAACATTCTCCATTTTGAAATATGGGCGCAGCATCGATTCATCCAAAGCGTATTTTTCTTTTTTTACTTTTTCCGCGTAATACCACCAGTCCCAAGCGGCTAATTTAAAATTTCCATGTTCAGCGTCAATAATTTTCTGCATATCGGCAGCTTCTGCATTCGCCCTTTTGATTGCAGGCTTCCAGAGGAGATTCAAAAAATTATAAACCGCACCCGAATTTTTAGCCATATTTCTTTCTAATACAAAGTCTGCGTGCGTTTTATATCCTAAAAGATTTGCGCGAGAAACTCTCAAAGAAGTGATTCTTGAAACTATTTTGTTGTTGTCATATTCGTTGTGGTTGTTGCCGCGATTTACATAAGCTTTGAATAATTTTTCTCTTAAATCTCTTTTTGTGGAATATTGGAGGAAAGGTATAAAGCTCGGCTTCTGAAGTGAGAAAGCCCACTTGCCTTCCATCTTTTTGGATCTTGCGAGTTCCGCGGCTGCTTTTACAACATCGTCCGGAAGACCGGCAAGATCATCCTTGTTATCAATCACTAAACCAATTGCATTGGTCTCTTTCAGGCTGTTCTCGCTGAATTTTAACGAGAGCATAGAAAGTTCTTCGTTGATCTTTCTTAATTTCTCTTTCCCCTCATCATTCAGGTTTGCGCCGCTTCTGACAAAATTTGTGTAGTAATTGTCTAAGACGGTTATTTGTTCCGGAGACAGTTTTAATTTATCCCTTTCCGCATATAAAACTTTTATTCGGTCGAATAATTTAGGATTAAGACTGATATCATCTCTCTGTTTTGAAAGCATGGGAGTGATTGTCCTTGCGATTTTCTGAAGCTCTTCATTAGTATTGGCGCCGCTCAATCCTCCAAAGACTCTGTTCACGCGGTCTAAAAAAGATCCGCTTTTTTCCAGCGCTTCGATAGTATTTTTAAATGACGGTTTCTGATTATTGTTGATAATTGCATCAATTTCATTTTTTTCAAGCTTTATTCCTTCCTGAAATGCAGGCAGGAAATGTTCCGGCTTGATTTGGTTAAACGGCGGCGTCTCGTACGGAGTTTTCCATTTTTTGAAAAACGGATTGTCGTTTTTGGTGTCGCTTTTTGCCAATGCACTCGTGCCTATAATAATCATAATGGATAATAGAAAAATGTTTTTTTTCATTACCAGGCTCCAAAATATTTTTCTTAAATTAATTTATGTTATATCAGTATATGAATTGCCCGGATAAAAAATGCGTCAAGCTAAATTATTAACCACTAATTCGGTCAATGCTTCGCAGAAAATCGAAGAGTCGTTCAATCCCTCCATTACAATATAATTTGTTATTCCGCTTTGTTCCGCCACGTGTCTGTATTCTATATTCAGCTCAAACAAAGTTTCAACGTGGTCGGAGACGAAGCTTATTGGTACAATAAGCAGGTTCCTCTTATTCTGTTCGGACAGATTTTTTATCATGCTGCTTGTAGAAGGTTCAAGCCACTTCATGGGACCAACTTTGCTTTGATAACACAAATGGTGCGGATGTGAATAATTCCTTGCTTTCATCACAGCTTCGGTTGTTTCCTTAATGTGAACGCTGTACGGATCTCCTTTTTTTACCAGGCTTACGGGAGTTCCATGCGCACTGAAAACAATTTGAATTTTTTCTCTTGCATCTGCAGGGAATTTAAGAATTGTTTCGTCAATTCGTTCGTTTATTGATTTAATGTACAAGTCGTTGAGATGATAATTGTTTATGAAAAATAGTTTTGAATAGTCGCCTTTGAATTTCCTCTTCCATTCATTAAAGGAGGAACCGGTGGTTGTAATTGAATAGTGAGGATATAGGGGAAGAAGAAGAATTTTGTCAAAATTACCCATCTCTATTTTTTTTGCGGTCTCAGCCGTCAGCGGATGCCAATAACGCATCGCAGTAAAAACTTTAGCGTTAACAGACTTACTTTTTAGACTATCTTCAAGCATCATTCGCTGCTTTTCAGTCCACTCATTTATGGGGGATTTTCCTCCAATCAGTTTGTATTCTTCTGCGACCTTTGGGGCCCTTCTGCTGGAAATTAGTTTCGCGAATAAATTCTGCCCGAAGGGGAGATTAAAAATGTCCGGATCACAAAAAAGGTTATATAAAAAAGGTTCTATCGCTTCGATAGAATCAGGACCTCCGAGGTTAAAAAGCACTACAGCTATGTTGTTCAAATCACATTCCTTTCATACAAAATGAATTATATTTAATTGCTTCAAATAATAAATGAGGTGTAAAAATGAAAAAAATATTTGCTCTCTTAATTGTCGTTGTGCTTACAACGGTCGCCTGTTCTTCTAAACCTCCCAGCGTTCGTGTAGTGAATCAGCGCACATCTAAAGCTAATGTCCAGGTAAAGCTTGAAAACACTAATACTATAAACATTAATGACGTTGCCAGCGGCGCCACAACCTCTTACCAGGATATAACAGAAGGTGCGGTTTTAGCAACCGCAGTGATCCAGAATGAATCAGTTTCACCAACACTCGCATTCAATACGTCAAGAGACAAAAATTACAGCATCGTAATTACCAGCGCTACACCGCCGTCTATACGAATCGATTCCGAAGACAAATAATTAGAGAGCGCAAATTAGACAGTGCGTGAATAACGTCCTGTATCTTCTTTGCGCTCGATATATCCGTCAAAATTCATTGCGATATTACGGATTAAAAGTCTCCCCATCTCTGTCACTTTAATCATTCGGTCGTTAATCTCAATAAGATTATCCGAAAGAAACTCTTCCATTCCATTCAGAGCATTGCTGAAATATTTGTCGAACTCAATTCCGAATATTGCTTCAACTGATCTGAAATCCAGTTCGAAATCGCACATGATTTTCGTTATAACATGACGACGCAGTATATCGTCATCGGTCAAATAATATCCGCGCTCCACTGGGAATCTTAAATTATTTAGCTGGTCGAAATATTCATTCTCTTTTTTAAGATTCTGTGAATAAGTCCTTCCAACCTGGCTTATGCTAGTAATACCCATTCCGTACAGATCAGTGCCGGCATGAGTGCTGTATCCCTGAAAATTCCTGTACAATTTTTTATCACGCTGCGCCACCGCGAGTTCATCATTTGGTTTTGCGAAATGATCCATTCCTATAAAAACATAGCCGGCGCCGGTTAATTTTTCTATTGTCATTTTTAGTATTTCAAGTTTCTCTTCCGGAGCGGGAAGATCTTCCGGTTTTATAAGAGACATATGCTTTTTCATCCACGGAACATGCGCATAATTGAATACGGCAATCCTGTCCGGTGAAATATCTATTGTGGCATCAACTGTTTTTTCAAAAGTATCCATCGACTGGAAGGGAAGACCGTACATTAAATCAAGATTAATGCTTTGAAAACCCAATTCGCGCACCCAATTTACAACTTGCCGTGTCATCTCTTCCGGCTGGATTCTGTTGACCGCGGTCTGCACTTTAGTATTGAAATCCTGAACTCCCATGCTGATTCTATTGAATCCGCCGCTGCGGAGAGCTGAGAGATGCTCCTTTGTCAATCCCCGCGGATCAATTTCACATCCTTCTTCAGCGTTATCCTTAATTTCAAAACTGCTGTTAATAAAGTTGATCAGATCGGTTATTTCATCCGGATCCAGGTGCGTTGGCGTGCCGCCTCCCCAGTGAAGCTGAACCACTTTTCTGCCCGGAGTTATATAGGTTCTTAAAAGATCAATCTCATTCTTAAGATATTTTATATATTCTTTAATCCTATCCCTGTTTCTCGTGATTATCATATTGCAGCCGCAGAAATAGCATAATGTATCGCAGAAAGGGAGATGATAATACAGAGATAGATCGGGCTTCTCCTTTTCCGAATTGGTGCGGATTATTTCTTCCAGATATTTTTCATGATTGAATGAATCATTAAAATGTGGAGCGGTTGGATAGCTTGTATATCTGGGTCCCGGTCTGTCGTATTTTTTGATAAGATCTAAATTAATCTCTAACATTTGTTTTCCTTCTAAAGCGCCATCCGTCAATTTATCAATTAAATTTTCCGGATGCAGATTATCTCAATTCAAGCTTATAATATTTTTCAACAATTATTTTTTACCGTGAAAGCGTCTGCTTTCTTCTTTTACCGTATCAACTAAAAATTTTGCATTCTCCGGCGGCACGTCTGGTAAAATGCCGTGGCCGAGATTAAAAATGTGACCGTTATTCTTTCCAAAAGATTTCAAAACTTTAACGGCTTCTTCTCTGATTTTTTCTTTGCTTCCGTATAAAACAGTTGGGTCAAGATTTCCCTGAATCGCAACTTTATTTCCGATCTTGCTTCTAACTTTACCCAACTCCATCGTCCAATCCAGCCCTATTACATTTGCTCCTGATTCCGCGAGCTTATCCAATTGGTAATGAACCCCTTTTGCAAATACAATTACGGGTTGGCCTTTTCTTTTTATTTTGGAGATAACTTTTTCAATATAGTTTAGAGAAAATTCCTGAAAATCTGCCGGTGATAATAATCCGCCCCATGTGTCAAAAATCTGAACCGCATCTGCGCCCGCTTCAATTTTTGCGGATAGATATTCAGCCACAGAGCTGGAGATTTTATCTAACAGTAAATGTGCAGCCTTTGGCTGATTGTAAATAAATTTTTTAATTTCGGCAAAATTTTTAGAACCCCCTCCTTCAACCATATAAGTCATAAGAGTCCAGGGTGAGCCCGCAAAGCCGATCAGTGGAACCCGCCCGTTCAGTTCTTTTTTTGTAAGAGATACTGCATCAAGCACGTACTTCAGATCTTTAACCGCATCAACCTGTTTCAGATTATTAACATCATTTATGGAACGGATCGCATTATATAACCTTGGTCCTTTGCTTTCAATCATTTCCAGATGCATCCCCATTGCTTCTGGAATTACCAGTATGTCCGAAAAAATAATTGCCGCGTCGACGCCGATAAGATCTACGGGCTGTATCGTGACCTCGGCGGCGAGCTCCGGAGTTTTGCACATCGTCAAAAAATCAGCTTTTTTTCTTACAGCTCTATATTCGGGCAGGTATCTGCCGGCTTGTCTCATAATCCAGATCGGAGTGTATTCAACATTTTTTCTTTTACACGCTCTCAAAAAAATATCATTCTGTAATTTGGTCAAAAAATCCTCCTGCTATGAAATGTTTGCTGTTATCGAAAAATATCTTATCACGGCTTCTGAAATGCCTGAAAGTGAAAATATTTCCGGCACTATGTGAACAGAGAGGCCGGTTTCTCTAATTGCCGACTCTGTGGTATTACCAATCGCACAAATCAGGCTCTTTTCAAAAAATCTATCAGCTGTTTCCAGATTCATAAGTTTTAAAAAATTATTGAAAGAAGATGGACTTGTGAAAATATATAGATCAGGCCTCTTCTTATTTATTTTTTCTGTTTCCAAAATCAGCTTGTTAGCTTCATTGCCAATGACATCATAAACAGGAACCGAATAAACGTTGGCTCCCAGTTCGCTTAATTTTAATTTTAATTCATTCCGCGAAAGAGAAGAGGACGGAATGAATATATTTTTCCCGTCCATTTCCATTTTTGAAAATTCTTCTGCCAATCCGGCTGCGCTGTATTTATTTGGCAGAAGGTCAATCTTTATCCCGTGTGATTGGCAGCTAAATGCGGTTGAGGCGCCGACAGCGGCGATTTTTACAGACGCCAAACTTAATGCATTCTTTTTCGCAATCTCTGCGAATACATCAACGGCATTCGATGATGTAAATATTATGTAATCGAATTGATCGAATATTTTCAATGCATCATTCAAAAAAGAAATATCAGGTGACGGAACAATTTTTATTGTAGGGAAATAAATTATTTCCGCTCCCTGATTAATAAGAAGATCAAGATTGTCTCTGCTTTCTTCCTCACTTTTTGTAATCAGTATTGTTTTATTCTTCAACAGATTCATTTTGCGCGGGAATTTTTATAAATCTCTCCTAGAATTTCCGCAGCGCCCGCCTTAAGCAAATCTTTTGCGAGTGCTTTTCCCAACTTATCCGGATCAGATTTTGTGCCTTTAATTTTTTTTCTGTAAGTAACTGTCCCGTCAATTGACCCAACTAGTGCATCCAGATACAATCCTGATTTTTCAATTTTGGCAAATGCCCCTATTGGAACCTGGCATCCTCCCTCTAACTTTTTCAGCAGTGAACGCTCGGCTGTTACTTCAATAAATGTGTTTTTATCATTAATTGATTTTAAAACCGATTCGGCTAAAGAATTTCCTTTCTTAATTTCTATTCCAAGCGCCCCCTGACCAACTGCCGGGAGTATATCTTTAGTGCTTATGATACTTGAGATATACTTGCTGAGCTTTAACCGCTCAACTCCTGCGCGGGCAAGTACTATTGCATCCCAGTCCGATTCCAGGAATTTCTTTATTCTGGTGGGAACATTTCCTCGCAGTTCAACGATTTTCAAATCGGGACGGATATGAAGCAGCTGCGCTCTTCTTCTTAGTGATCCTGTTGCAACAACAGAATTTAGAGGAAGATTTTTAAGATTAGTTCCTTTCTTTCCTGAAATTAAAACATCTTGAACCGGGTGACGTTTTGTTACCGCGGCTAATTTTAATCCTTTCGGAATTTCTGTCTGAAGATCTTTAAGACTGTGGACCGCAATGTCTATATTTCCCTTAAGAAGTTCGTTCTCTAATTCTTTTGTAAAAAGTCCTTTATCTCCGATCTTGGAAAGAGCCACATCCAAAATTTTGTCTCCTTTGGTAGAAATTATTTTTATCTCTACTTCAAGGTTTCTGTTTTTACGTTCCAGTTCCTTTTTGATAAAATTTGCCTGCCATAATGCAAGCTCGCTTCCTCGGGAGCCGATAACCAATTTATTCTTTGCCAAGTGGTTCCTCATTCTTTGTCTCATCATTATTTTTCTCTTCCTGAGAGATCGAGTGATCTAGGTTAAATAATTCTTTGAGTATTATTGTATTTGTTGTTAAGTCATTTATATTGGATCCTGATTCTGCCAGCTCGCGCAGTCTGATAGTTGGATTGTGAAGAAGACGTCCTATCATTCTTCTAGTCATGTCTTCAATTTTAAGATAGTCTTCTTCGTTCACTTTGTTTTTAATTTTCTCCAGTTCATCCAAACGGATATCCTCGAAAAACGACCGCATTGTTTTGATTGTAGGTATAACATCCAAAGTATTATACCATCCAAAAAATCCGACCATCTCTTCCATAATTATTTTCTCAACGGAAGGGATCTGATCTTTTCTTTTTTGCAGATTCTGATCCACAATTATTCTAAGAGAATCCATGTCGTGATAAAAAACATTATCGAGGTCACGGACTTTAGGATCTATATCCCGGGGTACGGCTATATCCATCAATACAACCGGCGCACCGCGTCTTTTCTTAAGCGCATTTTTTACATCTTCGTATGAAATTATAAAATTATCGGCGCTGGTGGCGCTGATGATTACATCAAAATTGCCGAGCTGTTCTTTGAGAGAATTAAAGGGCACAATGTCTCCGGCAATTTTTTGTGCTAATTTTTCTGCTCTTTCAAGAGTACGATTGGCGATTGAAATTTTTCCAATCCCTTTATCTTTTAAGTGTACTGCAGATAGTTCGCCTGTTTCACCCGCGCCAACCACAAGAGCGTTCTTCTTCTCAAGATTCGCAAATATTTTTTCCACCACCTGGACGGCCGCGTAACTTACTGTAACCGCACCTTCTCCTATGGTCGTCTCTTTTATCGACCTTTTGCCCACACGAACCGCTGTATCAAAAATTCTTCTAAGAATTGTGCCGGTAAAATTTAAATCCTCGGATATATCAAAGGCTTCCTTAACTTGGCCCAGTATCTGGCTGTCTCCTATTATCAGCGAATCTATTCCGGATGCTACCGAAAACAGATGCTTTACAGCACCGCATGAAGCATAACGGGAAAAATGAGCGGGCTCAATTTTAATACCCGGCTTGAATTCGGCCAGCTTTGCAGAAAGTTCATCCGGATCAAAGAAGGGAGAATAGGGGAAACCGAAAATTTCGGTTCTGTTGCATGTAGAGATAACAACGCCTTCAGAAAATAAATCCTTCTTGAGACACGGAATAAATTCTGCTATTTCTTCCCTGTTAAGATGAACTGCCTCACGTAAAGAAAGGGGAGAAGTCTTATGATTTATAGATATGCCAACTAAATTCATATTAAACTTTCAATAGAACGAATGAAATGTCTTCGCTAATGTATTCGTAATAATCAGTGATAATATTGCCGCAACAAATCCGAAAATTGAATAAAGTATTATTTTTTTACCGTATAATTTTCCGAGCAGTTTGTTCAGAATACCAAAACCATAAATTGCCCAAACAACAAAAGTACCTATTAACTTTGGATCGGTATAGCTGAAATTCGGATAAGCGCTCGGCAGCCAGATAATTCCTATTACCATAGCAAATGTCAAAAGAATAAATCCGATAACAACCGAATAAAAACTTAGCTTCTCAAGTATCTCAAGATTAGGCAGACGATCAAATATTAAACCGAATTTGTTGGATTTAAGATTTTTATAAAGCAACAGGTACAATAATCCGTATACTGCAGATACCGTTATTCCTGAATACCCAAGAAGTGCATTTATAACGTGAAGGCCTAGTAAACGGTTTCTTAAAACTTCCGGTACAATGTATGTATGTTCTATAAAAAACGAAGAGATAATCTGAAAAATAAACGAGAACAAAATTATGAATGCGCCCGTTCCCCTTATGTCTGTAAGCAATTCCAAGACGAAATAGGAAAATCCTATTGAAAGTGAAATAATGGAGAAAATTTCAAATTTGCTTGTGATAGGAGGATGATTATACTCCATGGTTCTAATGATCAGATAGAAAGTATGCAGCAGGAGAGTAAGAAATAAAACCAGACGCTTGATATTGCTTACAGCTTTTTTTTCTTTATAAAAATCGTATGAATAAACACCGAAAACGGTAAAGTAGAATATCGGGAGTAAAAAATTAATTACGTTAATAGACTCAAGCATTCTTCCTCTTCACTCTCTTAAGTGAATCAAGCATAAATAAACATTTATTTTGGGGCTAAAATTAAAAAAAAACCGACCCAATTTCTTGATAAAATAAGTGTAAAAACAACTCATTTAGCCTCATAATTCTGGGACTATATTAATCATATCCATAAAAAAAGCCGCTATAAAGCGGCTTTTAATAAATCAATTTTGCTTCAAAAGATCAGAACACATCAATCTTACCATTCATATGTTTTTTCGAGTCTATGATTTTTCCATATTTATCAACCACGCTAGGATGACAGGTGGCACAGCCCTTTAAGTCTGAATCCATATGTCCTTTCGGCGGAAGGCCGTGGCAGGAGCCGCAAGCGATCTGGGATCCGTCAACTTTGTTCCACACCGGTTGATAATTATTCCCTTCAATCTTATCGGCTGTGTAAGCAAAAGGATAAGATGAAGTGGACTTGCTGAATGCAAAACCGCCGTGACAATATGTGTTTGCACATTTGTAAGTCGTAAAATCGTAAGCAGCGCCTCCAATATCATTGTTCGATATTTTCGTAAAGACCAATTCAGCTCTGTTGGTGTTGTCAATGTGGCCCGGAGATGAGAATGATTGTGGAACATTGTGACATGCCGAGCATGCTGCAATGGCCCCGCCTTTTGCCGTTACCAAATGTGTTGAATGGGCGCCGACGCTTGCTAATTTTGTATCTGTGTTGTTGTTCAAATCTTTTGGCGGAGCTATCTGCGTAGGATCGGAAAAATTGCCGTGGCAGGTATTACATGCTTCGGGTCCTCCCGTGTTTTTATGACAGGTATTGCAGGATGGGCTTGCAACACCGCCGGCATAATTTGTCCCGTGACAGCTAGTACAAGAACTCATGCTCCAGTTTTTTGATGCGATATACTTTCCATGAAATCCGGCAGCGGTAGGGTCGCTGATGCCAGCCTTATGAATCGACAATGCCGGATGACATGTCAAACAGTTTACAGAAGCCGTTCCGCCCGTCAGATCTGCTGAGTGACACTGGCGGCAGCTTTGTAATGTTTTTTCTTTAACAGTCTCCCCATGAAAAGTTGAAGCAGAAGGATTGTATAAATTAACGCCGTGAACGCTTACTTTTGAAGGGACAGTTAAATCTTGCTGCAAATCGCTGCATGAAAACGAAATCGCTCCTAGAAGAATTATTAAAGTGAAATAAAATTTTGAATATCTCATATTTTGTCCGGGAATAATAATTTTTATTTGTGACAATAACCGCAGAACCCAACTCCCTTAATACCGCCGGGACGCGCATTAGCATCTGTGTGGCATGAGTAACAAACCGAACCGCGGTCTGTATGCCAATCTCCTTTTTCTAATTCGCTGCTGAAATTCTTTGAATGAGTCCTGGGATTTGTACCCTTCACACCGTCGTTATCAACATGGCATAAGATACAGTTTGCATCGGCCCCTTGAATGTCGTGACATGAGGAACATCTCTCAATATCTCTTCTGGCTTCCAAAGCGTGAATGCCGCCTCCTGTACCGACTCCTATGGTAACAAAATTAGGAGCTTTATGAGAAGCTGGCACATTTCCTTCAAGCGCAAAATCTTTTGAACTTGAGCTATGGCACTGCGCGCAAAAAGTTTCGGTCTGATGGCATGTCTGGCATTCGCTTGTTTTTCCCTTAAGATCCACGCCGTGCGTATAACGGTAATTCAAATCATGTACGCGGCTTATATTCTGCTGTTTCGTGTTGTCAATGAATTTGTGCGGAGAATAAGGGGCGTAAAAATCACGATTTGTGTTTTTCTCTGTGATCATTGTTGTTGAAGCATGGCATGATTCGCAGAATGAATTGTCATGGCACATCTGACAGTTTGAATCTTCTTTGTCAGCTTTGAACTTGTGAGTCTTAAGGAATGCGACCTGTTTGTGATCTTGAGGGATCAACTCTACAGTTGAAATATGACATGATTCGCATGTGTTTGTTGCAACCGATTTATTGTTGTGGCAATCGGAGCAGACCGACATAGCGGGCTTATAGGAAGCAGATTCAAAACTGTAATTAACTTCGTCAAGCCCTTTATGGCATGTTTCACACGCTAATTTCTGATCTGTAGTGTGAGTTTTGTGATTGAAAATCAATTCCGCTTTTTTCTGAATTAGTGGCTCAAACTTATCCTCATAGTGACATTGGGTGCAATTTTTCTCGTCGTTTACATCATGGCATGTGGCACATACAGATTTTTCCGGAAGCAGACGGGTTTTGAGTGAAGTGCTTTCAGATACTAGTGCATGGCAGGATGCGCAGTCTGTTTGTTCTTTATGAACTTTGTGAGAAAATTTAATTATCTCTTTATTCGTTCTTTCTTCCCCGTCTTTCTCGTTTTTTGTTATAGCTGCAATGCTTAAAAAAAAGATAAGAACCAGGGCTAAACCAGTATAAAAATATTTTATTTTCATGATTGTCTAGAAATTAGTATTGAACCAGTAATTTACTTTGAACATAAGTCTGAAGTCATTCTTGTAAATCTTGTTGTTGAAATACTGACCTTGCAGATCAAATGAAAGATCTCTCCAAGGACGAACATTTACTCCGCCGAGAAGCGCAGTAATGCTGGCGGTTTCGGAATCTTTAGAAAGTTTATAGTTTGTGAAAGAGATCCCGATTGAAGGTGTAATAAATCCTTCGGCAAATGAATATCCGGTGTAAAATGATACTGCATCAAGTTCTCCCGCATATCCAAAAGATTTTCTGTAGCTCAATGTTCCGTATTTTGTCGTCGCGCCTAAATTAATTCTACCCGAATTGTCATCCTGGTATTTCACGTATCCGTATTTGCCGAACAAAGAAAAATCTTTGCTGAAGCGGTAATCTGCTCCGCCTTCAAATTCCTGCGTGCTGCCGTAATCAAATACCGAGAAGATGGAATTATATCTGATCTTCGGTTCTCTGAAATTATAATAGACATCTATTCCAAAATTATCCGTAGCCTGAACTCTTCCGTCTATTTCAAATTTGGAAGTCTCATTATAATTCACGTCGTATTCATATTTTGTATTGATGTTGATTGCACCGTCAATAAAGTATGAAGCGTCTGCAGAAAGAAATTTATACTGATTCGATTTTTGTTCAATCAGAATTTGAATCAGATTTAAATTGCCGTCCAGCCGCCATGCCGTAAAATCCAATGGTTTAAAATTTTTGTCTATGTAACTGAGTCCAAAATTAAAGTGTTCAAGAAAATTTACTTCAAATTTTCCACCAAGAACGTAATCGTTTTTAAGATCATCGGTCATTTGAAGTTTCTGATAAGCGGGCACGTTGCCCCCGTAGAAACCTGTGACAGAAACGTTCGCATACTTGAATTTCAAATTGACGCCGTCAAATAATCCTCCCGCAACAGGTGTAAAAAGAGGCTGTCTTCCCAATTTCAGAGTGAATGCATCAAAAATATCTCTTGCTTCAAAATACAAATTGTAAAATCTTACTCTCGGATCGCTGTCTAATGAATTGCCGAGATTGGTTTCAAAATTTGTTCTGGTGCGGAGAGAAATTTTATTGTAGTTGAAATTCAGAGCGAGCGCTTCGTAATTACGTATAAACGGGTCTGAAGTGTTTGTGGCGTCGTATCGTTCAAATGTGTAGAAGGAAGAAGTAAAACTGCCATTGAGGTTCTGGGCAGATACCATCAATGGCAGACTTAAAAGTATTATTAATAAAAATTCTTTTTTCATTTTTATCTCTTAGACAAAAGATTAACCTTTCGGTGTTGGATGAGCAATCTTTTTCCAATATTCAGCGTAATTAAATGACTTAAAAGTCGGGCTGTTTGAATTGTGGCATGTTGTGCAGAATTTAGCTGCATCTTCATGAAGAATCAAACCTTTCTTTTTAGCTTCTTCTTTGTTTTTCATTACAGACATTGTTTTGTAATCTGAACCTGCACCGTGACAAGTTTCGCACTGAACGCCGTCTTCTTTGAATGCTGATTCAACAAGTGCTTTTTCGCCGACATGGCATTTTAAGCATTCTGGATTTTCAGCAGCTTTCTTTCCGCCTTTTTTAGCAGAAATTTCATCTGCGTGAGCTGTTGTGAGAGCTTTATATGCTTGAGCATGTTTGCTTTCTGACCAGATCTTTAATTGCTGTCCCTGTTTTTCGGACTTATGGCACATACCGCAAGTCTTTGCGCCAACATATTTTGCCTGCGCATTCATATTTGCAGGCATAACAAGAAATAATGCCAAAATTGCAACTGCAAAAATTGAGGTTGCGTACTTCATGATGATTCCTCCTTTGAATATATTTATAGAATAATAGTGAATTATATAAAAGAACTTATTAATCCTATTTTAATATAGCCCATTTGGTTTAAATAGGCAATATCGTACAACATCTAACTCTTTTAACAATACTCTATTTTTTTGTTCCTTCTTCGGGATTTAACTGTGTTTCAAGCCACTTCTCCAGTTCGGGATCGTGCTCTATCTCATGTTGAATGATAGCATCCGGATCTAAACCGTTTTCTCTTAAAGCTGTTGTAAATAAAATTGTTGCATTGCTCACTTTATTGAGTTCGCGCTTCCCGTTTTTCAATTCTTTCCATTCCAAAACCACGCGTCTGAAATGTTTTTCATGATGATGTCTGTATGTATGAAGAGACATTTTACCGTCAATCCATGTTACGCTCATCGGATATTCATGCGGGTGAAAGATTACAAAGAACCAGTGCCATACAACAATTGCAAGCGTGGCTAGAATTGCTTCGTAAAAATGGATTAACTCGCTCACTTTTATAAGCCATACCGGAGCCCAATTTCCAACTACAGTAGGGAACCAGAGTATAAATCCGGTGGCGCCCATTACAATTGTTCCCCAAATTAATGCCCAGTACTCCGCCTTCTCTGTGTAATCATAACTGTCAAATTTCGGACGGTCTTTTTTAAGTCTGAGATAGTAGAGAATATTATCGCGTGCGTCTGTTAAATCTTGAAGCTTGGGTAGCAAATTAAGTACGACATCTCTGCCTCTGGCTGTAAACGCAAGATAAAAGATATGGTAAATTCCGCTTGCGATCATTACTACCGCGGCAACTCTGTGAATATACTGGCGCACCGTTTCGCTTAATCCCATGCCTTGAAGCAGAGCTGCCCACCAGCTGCCGTGGTATTTGAGAGCAAATCCTGTGATTGCTAAAATAATGAATGAGGTGAGCAGAAGAAGATGCTGAACGACTTCATTCTTCGTAAACCTTGGAATTACAATTTCAGATTTCAGATGACGGCGTTTCTTTCTCACTTCGTAAACATAGATCAAAAGATTATGAAGAATCATCCCGCCTATCACCGCGATAATAAGCCATTGATAAATAAATGTTACTATGTCTTCAATCTCCGAAGATCTTTTATCTAGGGTTGAATGAGCATAACTTTTCGAAAATGTTTCGGTTGCTTCTTGATGGCATTTCTTGCATGTCGCTGTAACGTTAGCCGCATTGACAGTGGATTCAGGATTCTGTTTTGGTAAAATTTTATGAACGCCATGACAGTCGATGCACATAGCGGCTTCTTTGTCTCCGCGGCTTACTGCTAAACCGTGATAGCTGTCTTCATATTGTTTTGCTTGATTGCCTGTGCCGCCGAATCTTTCTGCCATCCTCGGATCCTCGTGGCATACCATACAGGTTTTCTGCTGAAGTTTTTTCGCATCTAATTTTTTATCAATAGTATTGACTGCATGAATGCTGTGCTCGTTGTGGCAATCGTTGCAAACGGGAGCTTCTCTTACTCCCTGTTTAGCGCGTATCCAGTGAATCGATTTTTCATATTCATTTACAATTTCCTGATGACACTGACCGCATGTTTCCGGTACATTGAATGCAGAAATTTTTGACCCCGGCTGTACACGGTTTTTAATGTCGTGTACCCCGTGACAGAGACTGCATGTTGCAGCATCTAAGCGTCCCTTCGCAACAAGCATTCCGTGAACGGAATTTGAATACAGTGTCCCGGGATTTTTTATGCTGAAAGAAAATTTTTCAACAATCTTGGGATTATCATGACAAGTGCCGCATGTGTTCCCAAGATTTTTAGGATAAACGCTGCTTGCTGGATCTTTAACTTTTTTAATTTCATGGGAACCGTGACAGTTCCAGCACATTGCAGCCTCATCAACTCCTTCACTCAATGAAATCCCATGAATGCTCTCTCTGTGTTCTTTGGCAATCTTTGAATGGCACAGATAACAGTCGGCTTTCTGCGTGTATTTAAGATTCTTAGGATGATTCGTTAAATTATGTGATATAAAATTGTGGCAGTCTGCGCATTCTAAATTCTTATGAACAGATTGAGGCAATTTTGTGTATCCATTTTGTGTGTGGCAGCTAATGCATTTATTACCATCAACAACTTTGGAGTGGTAAGGATTTGCAAGCACCATGGAAGTGTGACACTTTGAACAGTATTCTTTTACTTTTAGAGAATTATCTTTTGGAGGTGTTTTAATTTCGTGTGTACCGTGGCAAATTTTGCAGTCCGGCGGATTTTTAACTTTCCCTTTTAAGCGATGATGGATATCACTCTTAACTAAGGTGCCGTACTCTTCATGACAAGTTTCGCATTTAACTTTTTTGTAATTTTTCTTCTCAGTGTGACTTTCGTCTTTAATGTCCTGATGACAATCCTGGCAGCCGATGGCTTCGTTATGAACCGATTTCTGAATCAGATTTTCGTGACAGTCTCCGCATTTGAATTCCTGAGCGTAAGAATTGTTGGAATTTAAAATGAAAATCAGGGAGAGAAAAATAGAAGCGGATATTTTTTTTTTCGAAAAGAGAAGCATTCACAGAACTCCATTAAATAAACATTATTGGTATAAGAAAATCATTGAATATATAATTAAGAAAATGAGCATAATTCCGAGAGTCAATGCGGTGAATCCGAAAATTCTGGCTGTCCTTCTTAAAAATACCGGAGGAGCATCCCCAAGTTTTTTTTGAAGTTCCGGATCCTGCATTATCTGTTCATACTCGCGGGGACGGTCTTCTTTCAATTCATCAATGTGTACTTTCCCGGTAAAGATTACGGTATCCATTGGAAATTTATCGGGGCGAAAATGAGTATTGAAAAAATGATAAGTGAAAATAAATCCGACTGCGAGCAAAGCTTCGTCACTATGAATGATTGTTGCTATATTAATAAACCACCCCGGTAAGCCGAGATTTGTAAAAAATTCAGGAAACCATAAGATAAGTCCGCTTGATCCGATCACCACAACGCCCCAGAAGACTGCCAGGTAATCAAATTTTTCCCAGTAGGTCCATCTGCCGTAAGAGGGACGCGGTCCTTTACCAAGAAACCATTTCATTGTAGCGACCATTTCGTGGAAATCTTTTTTGTTCGGAATCAGAGAATCTTCTCCTACAAAAAGCGAAATGAACTTAATCTCTTTTTTCTTTACTTTTTTAGCCAAATATCCAAGATGAAGTCCGAAGTAGATAAATGTAATTACAGCTGCGAATCTGTGAATTAAACCGGTTACAGCATAGCCTCCCATCATAGTGGAGATTGTTTGAAACACCCCGCTGCCGGAAAATTTGATTATCATTCCTGTAATTGCGAGTAAAATAAAACTCGTTATAACCAGCACATGTAAAAACCTCGAATATGCGTCGA
>JAKAMT010000179.1 GCA_021812705.1 Bacteroidota bacterium
AGCACGACACAACTACAGAAGGACTTTTATATCAATCTCTCGAATTTGATCCCGATAGTTTTGATGAACCGCTTCAGCATAAAATATTAGTAACAAAAGATAACCGCCAGATACCGATTGAAGAAAAAATCTCTTCAATAAAAAGCGCGGACGGAAAAATTTTAGGCAAAGTAATTTCTTTGCGCGATACAACAAAAAGAAGAGAAGCGCAGCTTCGCGCTCTTAAAGCAAAAGATTATTACCTTAAATTCTTCGAAGAATTCCCGATACTTATCTGGAGAACAAATAAAAGAGGGGAATCGGATTATTTTAATCCAACCTGGCTTGAATTCACCGGAAGAAATATCGAATCTCAATTATATAACGGCTGGCTCGACGGAATTCATCCGGAGGACCGGGAACGGTTCAACAATGCGTTTGCAGAGTCCCTCTCAAAAAAAGAAAAATTTGAAATCGAATTCCGCCTGAGGAGCTGCGATGCGGAATATCACTGGCTCGCGTGCGTCTGCAATCCGTTCTATGACCTCGAAAATAATTTCGAGGGATTCATAGGTCTCTGCTTCGATATTCATAACAGAATTATGCTCGAAGAGGAATTGATTCAATCGAGAGACACATTCGACGCGGCAAATAAAGCAAAAAGCACTTTCATCTCTATAATGAGCCATGAAATACGCACGCCGCTTAACGGAATTGCCTGCCTGATCGATCTTCTGGCAGAGACAAAACTTAATCCGGAACAGTCGGAATATCTTGAAATGATAAAGCAATCCTCCAACACTTTGCTCGGACTTCTGAATAATCTTTTAAACTTCTCAAAGCTGGAAGAAAAAAAGGTCGTTCTTGAAGAATCAAAATTCAATTTGCGCGAAAGAGTAAACGAAATTCTTCTTCCTTATAAAACACAGGCAAAAAGAAGCGGCGTAAAATTAAACCTGAACGTGGATGAACGGATCCCCGAACTGATCATCGGAGACGAGTTAAAACTTCAGCAGATAATTTTTAACCTTCTGAGTAACTCGGTAAAATTTACGGAAAAAGGATCTATCGATTTGAGCTTTGAAATCGACGACTCAATTCTCTCCCGATCGGTAAAAACAGATGTGATTTATCTGCACATCAAAGTTGCAGACACCGGTATAGGAATAGCCCGAGAAAAATTGGGGATGATCTTCGAAAGTTTTACGCAGGTGGATAATTCCATGACAAGAAAATTTTCGGGCAGCGGACTCGGCTTGTCGATAGTAAAAAAATTAGCGGAATTGATGAAGGGCAGAGTCTGGGTTGAAAGCGAACTTGGAAAGGGAAGCGTTTTCCATTTTGTCTGTGAAGTTAAAACGGAAAGAGAATCGCTTTTCGACCTTACTCAATTGAATTAAAATATTTATTTAACGGAGAAATAAAATGAAATCCTTGGTAGTTGAAGACGATTTTATAAGCAGAACAGTTCTGCAAAAAATGCTTCTCGATTATGGAAGATGCGACGCGGCGGTAAACGGAAAAGAAGCAGTTCAGGCGTTTTCTTTGGCGGTTGAAGAGGGAGATCCTTATGACCTCATCTGCCTCGATATTATGATGCCGGAAATGGACGGAAAAGAGGCCCTTAATCTGATCCGCCAAAAAGAAAGAGATATGAATATATCTCCCAAAGATGAAAGCAAGATAATTATGATCACTGCGCTCGATACGGCTAAAGATGTGATTGATACTTACTATAAAGGCGGCTGCACCGCTTATCTTGTGAAACCGATTAACAAAGCTAAAATTACAGGAACTATTTCTGATCTTGGATTAAAAAAATAATTTTACAAAAAACAATTGCTAAAATGATCAGGGGGTCTTATGTAAATCAGTTTAGTGGATTCAATAATAATTGGAATGAAAAACTACTTTATAAAAATATTCAACCCGGATATATATCCGATGAATGTGTCTTTCCGCATTGTGTTTATAGGATGGACACTGCTAATATTTTCTCTGTCCGTATGGAATTATAAAAGCGTTTACAACGAAGCCGCACAACTCGCCAGAAGAGAAGCTTACGAAGGTTATCAAAAAGATATTATGTACAGAGACTGGGCAACCATTCACGGCGGAGTATATGTGCCGGTAACAAAAGAAACACAGCCGAATCCATACCTGGCCGATCATCCGGAAAGAGATCTGGTCACTCCCTCAAAAAAAGAACTTACTCTTTTGAATCCTGCTTACATAACACGTCAGGTGGAAGAACTTACATTTAAGAAAACAGGAATAAGGGGGCATATTACAAGTCTTAAACCCATTAGAAAAGAAAACAGTGCGGATAAATGGGAAACAGAGGCGCTTAAACAGTTCGAAAAAGGTTCAAAAGAAATTTACGGCTTCGATATAATTAATAATGAAAAATATTTCCGCTATATGGCGCCTATCATTACGGAAAAAAAATGCCTGCTGTGCCACGCATCGCAGGGTTACAAAGTGGGTCAGGTTAGAGGGGGACTCAGCTCCTCAATTCCGTGGGCCGTTTACGAAGCAACAATAATTTCACAAACTACCAGAATCTATTTCGGTTTCGGAATTCTCTGGATTATCGGTTTAGCCGGTATCTCTCTGGTTAAAAAGAAATTTGTGATCTACATTTCAAAACGCGATAATGCGGAAGAGGAGATGAAAAACCTGAACCGCGAATTGACAGTTACTAAGAATCTTATAGAAAATAATCTTAAAGAAAGAGACAATTTTATAGAAGAAATAACCGGTGTGAATGAAGAATTGAAAAAGACTAATCAGGAAAAAGATAAATTTTTCTCTATCATTGCACACGATCTCAAAGCGCCGTTCTCGGGATTGATGGAGCTGACCGCAATTATTTCGGAAAATCCCGATACGTTTTCTAAAGAGGATCTTTCCCGGCTTCATAAAGAGATCCACTTTTCCACTAAAACACTCTTCAAACTTCTGCAAAACCTGCTTGAGTGGTCCCAGATGAAAAAAGGATTGGTGGAATATGCCCCCTCCAAACTGAATTTGAGTGAAATTATTGAACAAAATCTCGATCTGATCAAATATAAACTCGAAAAGAAATCTATAACCGTGGAAAATGCCGTTGACGATTCTCTTTTTGTGTTTGCAGATGAGAACATGCTGAATTCGGTAGTGAGAAATTTATTGTCAAACGCATCCAAGTTCAGTAATAAAGGGGGCGCCATTTTTACAGGCGCAAAAACTCTGCCGCACGGTTTTGTGCAGCTCGAAGTGCGCGACTACGGCATAGGCATGGCGCCTGAACTGAAAGAAAAACTTTTTAAAATCGAAGAGAAAGTGGGACGCAAAGGGACAGACGGCGAACGGAGCACCGGATTAGGACTTCTTCTCTGCAAAGAATTTACGGAACGGCACGGAGGAATTATAAGCGTTGAAAGCTCGGAAGGCACTGGCTCATCATTCTTCGTAACCATTCCTTCATATAAAGATTGATTCTTTTAACCGTTTACCGGGATCGTTACCTTAAAGCAGGTTCCGGATCCTTCTTCGGTAAAAACTTCAATCTTGCCGCCGTGCGAATCCACTGCGTGTTTTACAATCGAAAGTCCCAGTCCCGTTCCCTGTATGTCGATTGCGTTTTTTGATCTGTAAAAAGATTCATACAACCGGGGCAGATCCTCTTTGGGAATTCCTATCCCCTCGTCTTTGATTTCAAAATCTAAATTCTGATCGTCGGCTTCGACTCTCAGATTTATTTTGCCCCCTCTACGGGAATATTTCACGGCGTTGGAAATCAGATTCTGCAGGGCAAGTTCCATAAGGCTTTTATCTAATTTGAAATATTTCCTTTCGGCGGTATAATTAAATTCGAAAGTGTAATCTCCTTTAGCGTTCATCTCCGCATCGTGGAAAAGTTTATCGCACAAATTAAAGAAATTTAGATCCTCCGGTTTGAATATTAATTTACCCGCTTCCGCTTTGCTTATTGTAAGAACATCATCGATAAGTCTGGTAAGATTTGAGACGGAGTTTTTTATCCTGTCGAAATGTTCTTCTGTTTTTTTCGGCTCCCACTTGCCCTGATACCGCTGAATCAGTCCTGCAGATGTTAGAATGGATGTCAATGGCGTTCTGAATTCATGCGAAGTTGTGGAGATGAACCGGCTTTTTAGATCGCTCAGTTCCTTCTCCTTTTCTAAAGCTTCTTCCAGCCGGTGTTCCGCTTCCTCTTTTAATTTGATCTCCCTTTTCAATTCCTTGTTGATCGCGTCCAGTTCCTCCGTTCTTGATTCAACAAGCTCCTCTAAGTGGTTTCTGTGCTTCTCAAGCTCAATCTCCGCAAGTTTGCGCTGCGTTGTATCCTGCACTGTTGAAACCATAAGGTTTTGTTCCACTAAGGGGATGTTAATTGCCGTGACATATTTTTTTTCGCCATGCTTGGTTGTAATTGGAATGTCTTCCCATCTCATGCGCGCAGGATCTCCGCTCGACATGTCGTTTATTATTCTCGTTTTCATCTCTTCTCTGAAAACGGGATCCCTGTAAACTTTCTCAAAAAAACTTTCTACAGAATCAATTTCACCCTTATCGACGCCGTATATTTGATAGAAATTCTTGCTCATAAGAAGCGCCTGGCCGTCATTTATCTTATTGACTGTAAATCCGATCGGCGCATTTTCAAGTATTGTCTCTATGAATTCATTTTTCTCTTTAAGCTCTTCCTCTGCCAGTTTGATCTTTGTAATATCAAGACAGTTGCCTATATAACCTATAAATTCACCGCTGCTGTTGTATCTGGGGGTGCCGTTATCCTGTATCCATCTGTATTCACCGGAAACATGTCTGATTCTGTAATCCATACTGAATTTTTCTCTTTTATCGAATGCATTAACATAAATATTTATGCACTCCTGCAAATCATCCGGATGAACGCCGGCAGCCCAGCCGTCGCCCAGTTCTTCTTCTAATTTCCTTCCTGTAAAATCGAGCCATGGCTGGTTAAAATAGTCGCACATTTTGTTTGTCCCGGAAGTCCATATAAGTGCCGGACCCGAGTTTGCAAGTGTGCGGTAGTGTGTTTCGCTTTCTCCTAAGGCTTTTTCCGCCCGGCGTCTTAGAGT
>JAKAMT010000180.1 GCA_021812705.1 Bacteroidota bacterium
TCTTTGAATGCGGCTGCCGCTTTGAGAGCATCTTCGACGGTTTCCCCGGGCATAAATTTTTTAATTGCGGTTTTTACAAATTTCAAATTTGGAACATGGGCGCGCATCCAATTATTTTCCGATGCCCATAAAAGAACATTACGGGAAAATCCCATCAGTAAATCCTTTCTTAAAAATTCTTAAACCAATATTATATTTTTTTGAGGATTGGTCAACCATTCGGATCCGGTTTCAGTTATAATTATCATTTCTTCGATTGAGACCACTCCGTGATCCGGCACGGTCAGCCTCGGCTCTATAGTAAAGACCATTCCGGCCTCCAATTTTTGAAACGGCTTCTTAGCATATTTTTCCCAGGCCGGCCCAAGCAAAGCTGTTCCGTCGTGAGAAAATCTTCCAGCCTGATGGCCCAGTCCGAACGGGTATTCATCGTATCCGTGTGAAGTTATTGTAGTTCTCGCAATCTTATCTATCGATTCGCCGATCTCGCCGGGTTTAATGCCCTGTTTCGCTTTTTCTATCGCTTCCACAATCACATTGAATCCCTTCTGAACCGCTGCAGGAGGAACTTTTTCTCCGTCGCGCAGAATGTAAAAAGTTCTCTGCATATCCGAACAGTATCCGTTCACCTTAACGCCGAAATCCATATTGAGAATATGCCCCTTCTCAACCGCGCGGCCTGTAGGCGCATAATGAGCTCCCGCATTTTCGGGTCCGGTGAATACGGCTGGACAAACTTTTTCTTCCCACGCAAAATCCAATTTTCTTTTTTCAACTTCTTTCTTCATAAAGGAAGCTATCTCTTTTTCGGTTATTCCCGGCGTTATATATTTTGAAACTAGATCAAAAATATCCTCTGTGTTGCGAATAGCATCCCTCATGCTCTCGATTTCTGTTTTGGATTTTCTTTCTCTCAGTGCGGAGACAATTTTTTCTGCAGAAACAAGTCTGTTTTCAAATTCGATTTCGGAAAGGACATTTTGAAGAGTTAGAAACATTCCATAAGTAAGTCCGTCGCATATTTCACTACCAACCGAATAATTCACTGCGATCTTTTCCGGATTTAATTCCTTCAGTAGTTTCTGGAGCGGCTCTTTAAATCCTTTAACAAATCCCGTAACCGAATTATATACGCCCAATTCCGCAACCGTGAGACGGTCGTATTCTCCTACAACAGCATGCGCTTCTGTTTTTGTAATTACGAAAGATGAATGCCAAGTCAGATCCGCTTCAACCAAAAATGCCAATGCGGGATCTCCGTTAATCTGCGTCTCTCTTGCAAATGTGAGCCAGCAGTCAATATCAAATTCCTTTAAAAGATTTTTTGCCTGTTCAACTTTTTCTTTGATTAACATTTTCTTTCCTTATGAAAATCTCTGCAATTTTTTTAATGATATTAAAACCAAAACTGCCGAAAAAGCCAGCAGGCATGCTAAAATTAAAAAATACTGATGATGAAGAAAGTCGCTGTAATACTTTCCCATAAATCCGGAGCCGTAGCTTCCCGCTGCGGTTGCTGCAAACCATCCGCCCATCATAAGTCCCTGTATTTTGGGAGGGGCCACTTTTGAAACGAATGATTGTCCCATCGGCGAGATCATTATTTCTGCGATTGTGACTACAAAGTATGTTGAGATAAGCCAGAGCGGAGACATATTGTGAGCATTCTCGTTTCCGCCAAAAAGTGAAGCGGGAATCATAATTGCCATCGCAATTCCCATTACTACCATTCCCGCAAAAATTTTCACGGGCGTTTTAGGCTCTTTCCCTTTGGCGTTCAGTCTGGCAAAAAATGAAAGCAGAATGGGGGTGAGTACCAAAATGAAGAAGGGATTAAAGAACTGGTAAGTTTCTGGACGCAGCCAGCTTAAAATTTGAGTGGAGCGTTCAGCAAAAAGGGTTAACGCAAATCCGTTCTGATAAAATCCGATCCAGAAAAATATGACGATCAGAAAAAGAATTACAAGCGTGACTATTCTCTGAGTAAATTCATTCTTTTCCATCGCTGGTGCTGCCGATAGATTATCGTCATCTCTCTTTTTGTTATGATGTGTCACCACGAGCCGTTTTTCACCGCTTCTGAAAATAAAGAATGAAACAACCATTCCAACAGCCGCAGCCCAGAATGAAATTCTGTAACTGCCGAAATAAGTGCTGAAAAGGGTTGCCGCTAAAGGAGCTATTGCAGCTCCCACATTTACACCCATATAATAAATATTGAATCCTGCGTCTTTAAGTGCAGGGGTTGAACTGTATAAATTGCCCACAAGCACAGACATGTTCACTTTAAATATTCCCGTGCCGAACGCGACCAAAAATAATCCGATGAAAAAAAAGAGGGGATTGCTTTTAGATGAAAGGGCAAGAAAAATATATCCAACACACATTAATAACGAGCCCGTCTTAGCCGTGTTTATTTGTCCAAGAACTTTATCTCCCAGCCAGCCGCCAAGCAGAGGAATGAAATAAACCGCCGCGAGAAACCAGCCGTAATAATTTCCTTTTGTAGAATCATCCCAGCCAAATTCATGTTCCATATAAAGTACAAGTATCGCCATTAGGATATAGAAACCGAATCTTTCCCACATTTCTGTAAAGAAGAGAACTGACAGACCGTTCGGATGTTTTTTGAACATGAATTCTCCTTTAAATTAAATTTCAAAAAGAATAACGCTTATCCCCTCGGTTTGCGGTAAAATGAATTGCCTCAAATAATTCGGAAAAATTACCTTAATATGAATCCGTTTTTCAGAGGGTCTTCCGGGTTGATATAAAAAACATTCCTGCCGGTAATGAAAGCATTTCCTTCAACTTGCGGTATAACCGCATCGTAATTTCCAAATTTGGTTAACTCAATAACTTGTGCGGTAAACTTTGAACCGATAATGCTTTCAATGACCATCGGTTTGTTCAATCCAAGTTCTCCGTTGGCATAATGAAGAGCAACTCTGCCGCTCACACCGGTACCGGTAGGACTCCTGTCCACTTCACCTTCGGCAAAGATGCAAACGTTGCGGCTGTCAGCGTCTTTGCTTAAAGAATTTCCATAGAAGATTGTTCCGTATAGAAAACTCAAATCCTTGTCGAAAGGATGGGTGATTTTGAAATTATTCATTACTGCTCTTTTAATCATCATTCCTTTTTCAATCATTTCTCCGACTTCTTTTTCTGCCATTGTTAATCCAAGCTGATCGGCTTTCACATAAGCATAGAAAGCGCCTCCGTAAACGATATCAAAATTTATTTTTCCAAGTGAAGGAACATCAACAGACTGATTATGAAGCAGAACGAAGGATGGAACGTTGTGAAAATAAACAGATTCAACTTTGCCGCTTTTAATTTTTGCGAAGGATGTAATTAATCCCGCGGGGGAATCGATTTTGATTGTAGTAACCGGTTCAGTCATCTCAAACATTCCAGTCTCAAGAACAACTTTTGTAACGGCGATAATTCCATGGCCGCACATCGAGCTGTATCCTTCATTGTGAAGAAAGAGCACTCCGAAATCCGCATCTTTTGTGACGGGGGGCGTAATGATGCATCCGTACATATCAGCATGGCCGCGCGGCTCAAACATCAAAGAAGTCCTTAGATAGTCCAAATTTTCTTTCATGTATCTGCGTTTCTCAAGAATAGTGGCTCCCTTGATCTCCGGCAGACCGCTTAAAATAATTCTCAGCGGCTCTCCGCCCGTATGAGCGTCGAGAGTTTCAATCTCAAGCCAATTGTCCGGGTGATTCCATTCGGCAATTTTTTTAAAATGATTTGTGAAAGACATTCAGTTTCCTAAAAAAAATTTTTTTTGTCCTAAATTTTGTCAGATGCAACTGCTTCAACATCCTCCACCGCTTTTGGAATCGGCTTGCCCAGAACGCGGCTGCCGTTTTTTGTCACAACAACATCATCTTCAATTCTTATTCCGCCGAAATCTCGATAAGTGTTAACCTTGCTGTAATTGATGAATTCCGTAAACTTTTTCTCTTTTTCCCATTTATCAATCAGCTGAGGAATGAAATAGATCCCCGGTTCAATCGTCATTACAACTCCGGGATTTAACGGTTTCGCATAGCGCAGCGAACGCAGCCCAAACTGCTCGCTTCGTTTAAGTTTTTCATCATACCCAAAATTATTCTCTCCGTAATTTTCCATGTCGTGAACATCGAGTCCAAGCAGATGCCCGAGTCCGTGCGGCATGAATAAAGCGTGAGCGCCGGCGCCGACTGCATTTTTAACATTTCCCTTCATCAAACCGAGCGCTTTTAATCCTTCTACAATTACCTCTGCCGTTTTTAGGTGAACTGATTTGAATGGAATATCCGGTCTTGTCTCTGCAATCGCGGTCAGTTGGGAGATAAGTACGATTTCATAAATATCTTTTTGGCGAGGAGAAAATTTTCCGCTCACAGGAAATGTTCTTGTTATATCGCTCGCATAATGAAGTTCTGATTCAGCCCCGGAATCATTTACAACTAAATCTCCCTCTTTCAATTTATTGTTGTAATTATGATTGTGAAGAGTTTCTCCGTGCCGCGAAAAAATAATCGGAAAGGAGAGACCGCTTCCCATCGACATTGAAAGTCCGGCAATAAAGCCCATCACTTCTCGTTCGAGCATTCCCGGTTTTGCAAAACGCATTGCCGCAGTCTGCATCTCGTAAGCAACTGCAATTGCTTTTTCAATTTCTGCAATTTCTTCTTTCGATTTAACAGTTCTTTGCTCCGCGATGGCTTTTATCAATTTTGTGGAAGCATAGTCGTTTGCGTGTTTTGGTGCTGTCCCCAAAAGTTTGTGCAGTTTCAAAATATTTTCATGACGATACTGGGGAACGAAATGAATTTTTCTTCCATGCTTGATTGCATTGAGACAGAGATCTTCAAGAGCATTTTTTGTAGCGGTTAATTTTACTCCGCATTTGGATGCTCTCTGTTTAATTGTGGATTGAGGCCCCATCCATACAATATCATCAAGAGAAAAATCGTTTCCGAAAACTATTTCTTTGTCCTCGTCAACATCAATAACCGCTGCAAGCTCGGCCTGGTCCAATCCAAAATAATAAAGAAATGTGCTGTCCTGCCTGAAATGAT
>JAKAMT010000038.1 GCA_021812705.1 Bacteroidota bacterium
ATAATTGCGAAAGGACCGACTGTTACATCATTTCCTAATTTTGCTTTTGGACTAACAATGGCGGTAGGATGGATATTGCTCATAAATTTTATACTATTTTTCTTTATTGTTCTCTTTGTTTGTAATTGCGCCCATGAATTCCGCTTCTGCTACTAAATCATTATTCACATAAGCGGAACCTTTGATTGAAAAATATTTGCTCTTCTTGTTTATCACTTCGGCTTCGAGATATAGCTGGTCTCCGGGCACAACCGGTTTTCTGAACTTGGCGTTGTTAATGCTCATGAACATAACCAGATGATTTTCCGGATCGATGAATGAATTGAGAATCAGAATTCCGCTTACCTGGGCCATAGCTTCCACAATCAGAACGCCGGGCATTATCGGCTGACCGGGAAAATGCCCCTGGAAAAACGGTTCGTTGATCGTTACTGATTTTACGCCGACAACTTTTTTATCTAAATCCAGTTCAACAATTTTATCAACTAATAGGAACGGGTAGCGGTGCGGAAGAATTCTCTGTATTGCGTTCGCATCCAGTACAACTCCTTCTTTTTTAACGAACTGATATTTCTTTACTAATTTTTTCTGCTGATAGAGACTTCTTACTTTTTTTGCGAACTCAACATTTGCTTTGTGGCCGGGACGCGCGGCAAGTACCTGCGCTTTAATAGGCGCCCCTATAAGTGCCAGATCTCCCATCAAGTCCAGCAATTTATGACGCACCGGCTCATTCTTAAAACGGAGTTTGTTGTTGTTCAAAAATCCTTCATGATTGATCGTGAGATCTTTATCCAAACCTAATTTGTCGCGTAAACGTGCCATGCCCGCTTCATCAATATCATGGTCAACAATTACGACCGCGTTATCAATGTTGCCTCCCTTTATCAATCCTTTATCCGCGAGCATCTCAACTTCACTCAAAAAACTGAAAGTTCTTGCCGGCGCGAATTCAGTAACAAATTCTTTATCAAGATCAAAAAGACCCGTGTGCTGGCTTCCCAAAACGGGATTCTGATAATCAACCATTACCGTCATTCTGTATGAATCGAGCGGAAGCGCGACAATATCAACCTGCTCTTCTTCGTTGTGATACATTACAGTCTGATCGATAACTAAATAATCTTTCGGCGCTTCCTGAGTTACAAATCCAGCTTCCAATAATTTTTCAACATAAGGATTGGCGCTTCCGTCCCCGATCGGCGGTTCAATTCCGTCCAATTCAATATTGATATTATCAATCTGAAGTCCGACGATGGCGGCTAAAACGTGCTCTACCGTAAAAACTTTTGCGGAGCCGAGCCCAAGTGTTGTCCCTCTGGAAATGTCTACAACAAAATCGGCATTCGCGGGAATTTCTGGATTGCCTCCGAGATCAGTTCTTATAAATTTAATTCCGCTGTTTTCCGGAGCCGGTTTGAATGTGATTGTGCAGGACGTACCTGTATGTAGACCGATTCCTGACAGAGAAACCGGATTGGCAATAGTTCTTTGGAGTTCGAGCATCAGACACCTTTAGACAATAATTCGGAAATTTTCTCCTCCAAAGATGCGATTTTTTCTTCTAACTTTTTAATTTTTTCTGCATAAGCCGGAATGTTTCTCATGTGTGCTTCCAATTTAAGCATTGCACCCATGTCGCCCGCCGGCGATCCTCTGTATTTTCCCGGTTTAGAAATTGATTTTGAAACTCCCGACTGCGCGCCAACTATAACCTGATCTGTAATTTCAATGTGGCCTACAATTCCAACCTGTCCCGCAAGAATGCAGTGCTTGCCTATTGTTGTGCTTCCCGCAACACCGCTCTGAGATGCAATGGCCGTGTTCTCTCCGATCTCAACGTTGTGGGCAATCTGAACAAGGTTGTCTATCTTCACGCCTTTTTTAATTTTAGTGGAGCCGAGTGCGGCGCGGTCAATTGAAACATTTGAACCGAGTTCTACATCATCTTCAAGAACCACATTGCCGATCTGGGGCACTTTCTTATAAGCGCCCTTCTCGTCGGGAATGTATCCGAATCCGTCCGATCCGATGCATGTGTTTGAGTGAATGATAACATTGTTTCCGAGAACGGAAGATTCACGCACGGTCACATTGGGATAGATAAGGCAGTTATTGCCGACCTGCACATTTTCAAGAAGAACGCTGTTGTGCATAATAATAGTATCGTCGCCGATGGATGATCCTTCTCCGATCACCACATTTTTGCCGACCGCAACATTTTTACCCAGTTTAACGCTGGTATGAACCGAAGCGGACTTATCAATTCCGCTAAGGTTGATCTTTGGGTTTAAAAATGTCGTAATGATTTTTTGGATTGCCACATTCGGATTTTTTACTTCGATGTAGCTGATATCCGATCTGGTCTTTTTAAATTCAGGACCTATTATAACCGCTGAAGCTTTTGTTGTGGCTAAAAATTTTTCGAAAGAGGGGAGATAGAGAAAAGTAATGTCGCCCTCTTTTGCTTCTTCGATCTTTGACAGTCCTTTAATTTCAATATCGGGATTGCCGATAACAACACCGCCGACAAAGTCGGCGGCTGATTTCAAATTTATTTTCATATCATCTCACTTAAGTTTTTCGAGAACCTCTTTAGTAAGGTCGTACTCTTCCTTAGCGTAGAGGAACATCATATCGCCGCTTCTATCGAAAACATAATCATAATCTTTCTCTTTTGCTATCTGTTCTATAACCGTAAAGATTCTGTTCTGGATCGGTTTCATAAGCTCTTCCTGCTTCTGAAACAGTTCCCCCTTCACGCCCAATTTATCCTGGCGGTATTTAGTGAATTGATCCTCTAGTGTGACCAACTCCTTTTCTATTTCGCTTCTTTTCTGTTCGCTGAGAATCAGTTTTCTCTTGTCGTAATCGTCATATTTTGCTTTCCAGTCGCGTTCCATTTTGGAAATCTCTTCCTGCCATTCTTTAATCATGGCATCAAGTTTTTTCTGGACGTCCTGCGCATCCGGAAGCTGTTTCATTATGGCGTCGCTGTCAACGTAACCGATCTTCAGCTGCGCATAATTGTTTTGTGCAAACAAAAATAGAATTAATAACGAAAGAACTAATCCGATCTTTTTCATTTATGAATCCCGGTAATTATTTTTTACCTCTTTTAAGGAGATCGAGAACTTTATAAGTGATGTCGAATTGTGCATCTGCTTTCAGAAGAATAACATCTCCCGCTTTATCAAATACAAACTGCATTCCTTCATCTTTTGAAACCGCGTCGATTGCTTTAAAGATTTTTTCTTTGATCGGTTTCATAAGCTGATCCTGCTTCTGGAAATATTCGCCGTTCGGCTGGCTCAGTTTCGACTGCTGATACTGCTGAATTTTCTGATCCTGTGCAACAAACTGCTGCTGTTTTTTCTGAGCTTCATCCTGTTTCATTGTAGAAGCCTGTTTCTGAAATTCAGCGTAGGATTTCTGAAGTTCGGTCGACATGCTGTCGATCTCTTTTTTCCATTTTGTTACCATACCTTCCAAATCGCTTTTAGCTTTTACAGCTTCCGGAAATTGAGCTAAGATAACTTCTGAATCAACATAACCGATTTTTAACGGAGCGGTTTGTGTCTGTGCAAAAAGTGTTGTAGAAAAAACAATTAATGCAAATAATATTACTCTTTTCACGTATACCTCTATTTTTAATGTATGTTAAAATCCTTTGCCGAACTGGAAATGGAAAAGCCATTGAGGCGCCTGGCCGTCAACGCTTCTCCTGTCGAAACCGTAACCGTAATCGAAACCGATCAGGCCGATCGGATTAAGCAGGATTCTTGCTCCAACGCCTACGGAACGTTTCAAATTAAAAAGGTCCGCCTTTTTTATATCAAGAAAAACATTTCCTGCTTCCGCAAATGCTAAAAGATAGATTGGAATCGGTTCCATCGAAAGCGCTACGCGGAATTCAGTTGTATATTTTACCATCACACTGCTTCCGCGAACATCATTGTAAACCGGATCCCTCATTCCAAGCGAGCGGTCTTCATATCCGCGAAGCGGCGTGGTTGCAATAATTAAACCGTTTCCTCCCATGTAAAAATACTCAAACGGCTGTATTGGAGTATTGTCTTTTAATTTTCCAATATAACCGTAATCTGCGGAGGTGTAAAGTACAAATCTTTTACTTCTGAATAAAGGTCTATACCATTCCGCTTTAAATGTCAGCTTGTAGTAATCTACGTTGCCCGGCAGGAAAGGTCCGCCTGAAAGCTCACCGTTCAATGCAAATTTTGAACCGCCGGTAGGGAAGATCGGATTATCTATATCGGTTCTTGAAATTGCAGCGCCCAGTGTGTACTGTCTCGATAATCCCGTCGGATAATATCCGCCGCCATCAATAACATCATTATATTGAAAACGGAACGAACCCTGTATGTAGAAGAAATCATCCGGCCATGTTAAACGCTTTCCCACTCTGAAGGAAATGCCCGACTGCTGAAGATCGTACACATATCTTTGTCTTGTGTCGAACAGATCAAATCCCAGAGAAGTGGGAGTGTCCATGAACCAGGGCTCAGTAAATCCGAGTGAAAATGTTCTGTAAAAATTTCCTACACCGAACTGCCAGTTGAAATTAAGAATCTGACCGCCGCCCATTCTAAGCGGCTCAGCTATAGAAAAGTTGGAAAGAGTAAATCCGATTGCGCCGCTGAATCCGAACGCGCCGCTGTATCCAACGGAGGCATTCAGATAGTCGCTCGATTTTTCTTCAACTTTGTATGTAATGTTTACAGTGCTGTCGTTTGCAGGTCTGTAATCTACGCCTGTTTTGTATAGACTTTCGGAATTGAAGTACTGCAGATTTGCAAGCTGCTGAAGACTTCTCAATATGAACGCCCTGCTGAAATAGCTGCCCGGAATTGTGTACAACTCTCTTCTGATTACTTTGTCTTTCGTCTTATCGTTACCCGTGATATCAACTTTGCCGACTTTGAATCTGTTGCCTTCATTTATTTTTATTCTGATGTCGACCGAGTCGGGAGCTACTTTTTCTTCTTTTGCGTCCAGTTGGAATCCTAAATATCCGTTATCCTGGTATAGGGAAGAAACGTCTGTCTGTTTTTCGTTGTAGTGAAGATTCTGATTGAATTTTTCGTAATCGAAAACATCTCCCTTTTTGAATGCAAGACGGGCATTCAGTTCTTCGACCGGATAAACCGACTGTCCTTCCCAGATAATGTCTCTCACCTTAAATTGATTTCCTTCATACACATTTACAATAACATCGAGATGTTTTTTGTCGGGTGTGAAAATGACGGTATCGCTAAGGACTACAAAATCGCGGTACCCGTTTTTTCTATAAAATTTTGTTAGCAGTTCTTTGTCTTTTTCAAATTTATCTTTTTTGAATTTTGGGGAAGACCAGAATTTCCACCATTTCGGTTCTTTGGTCTCGTCGAATTCGCTTATCAGATCCTCATCCTTAAATGCCTGATTCCCGTTAAACCTTATTTTATTGATTGTAACTTCATCACCTTCCGTAATATTTAAGATTACAATCGTACGTTCCTTAATTCTATTTACCGAATTAATAGAGGAGTTTTTTTCAACGTCGTAAGTGGTCTTATATTCTTTCGAAAAATCTTTTTGATCGCGCCAGCTTACGGTTACTTTTCCGTCTGTGGTGTCAGAATCCACGAAAAGATAATACTCAGGAACTATCTTGGCGTTTAAGTACCCATCGTCGTCGTAGAGAGATTTTATTTTTGATATTATTCTTGAAATTTCCTGCGGTTTAAGAGTCTGGCCTCTGACAATATTAATTTTTTTATTGATATTGTCTTCGCTCAGTTCGTCATTGCCTTGAATCACAATTTTTTCCAGGCGGGGATATTCTCTTATTTTAATCTGAATAAAAGCGCCGTCATCAATTTTTTTTTCGATGTTGATCTGGATATCCTGAAAAATTCCGAGATTCCAAAGGCGTTTTATTGCGTTATTTGTTTGATCGCCCGGAATGGAAATTTCATCGCCCACTCTTAGACCTGTATTGGCAATAATAGTTGCCGCGTCTGCGGATCTGTTTCCGACAACTGAAATACCTAAAATTTTGTAGCTTGTCTTTTCGGTTTGAGAGTAGACTTGCGCCAAAGTTAAAAGGAAAATAAATAGACTAAGTTTTAGCCGCTTTGTGGAGATGTGATTTATCATTCTGCTCTTTAGTGTGTTTGCTCGATAATTGTTCGCTTACCAGACCGAACCTTCTTTCTCTTTTTTGAAAATCTTTCACGGCATCTATCAGATGTTTGCATTTAAAATCCGGCCAGAGAACATCGGAAATAAAAATTTCAGAGTAAGCGATCTGCCAGAGTAAAAAATTGCTGATTCTAAATTCCCCTCCACTTCTGATAAGAAGATCCGGCTCTATCATTCCAGCCGTCGACAAATTTTTCGAAATTGTTTCTTCGGTAATTTGCTCCGGCATCAACTTACCGCCGGCTACCTGTCTGCTTATATCTTTTACAGCCTCAACAAGTTCCCATCTTCCACTGTAGCTGAGCGCGAGATTAAGAATCATTTTTGTATTGCCGCCGGTTTTCTCTTCGGCAGCTCTCAATTCTTCTCTAACAATATCAGGCAGAGATTCTGAATTCCCGATTGTGGTCAGCCGGATATTGTTCCTGTTGAGTTCATCCGACTCAGCTTTTAAACTTTTTACAATCAGCCGCATTAGAGTGGATACTTCGTCTTTAGGACGGTTCCAGTTCTCGGTAGAAAAAGTATAGAGAGTCAATATTTTAACCCCCATACCGGCACAAGCTTCAACTATATGACGCACAGATTCCACCCCTCTTTGATGTCCCGCGACCCTGGGCAGATTTCTTTTTTTCGCCCATCGTCCGTTGCCATCCATTATTATCGCGATATGCTGGGGGATTGTGCCTTTTAGTTTAACTTCTTCAATTAATTTTAATTCAGCGGAGCTAAGCTTTGCAGCCAACTTATTTTGTCGTCCTAAAATTTTGGCTCGAAAAAATAGTTTCCGCCTGCTTAAATGTCAAGGTAAAGCGGGGGAAAGAAGATATCAGGGAGATTCAGCGATCTTTAGTTTTTTTGCGATTCCGGCAGGGTAATAATTTTTATATGTCTCTGAGTCTCAAGATCCAAAGAAGAGATCAACAGAGAAGCTTTCACCAAAGAATTGTAGGGCACACCCAAATATAAAGTAATCTTATTCTGGGGAAACCTTGAAGTGTAGTTGGCTAGAAAATCCAGCTTGCTCAGAAACATCGGATCGTTCAGTTCCTCTTCGCTGACTGTAAGCCCAATGGCAATTTTCTTTTTGTATTTGGCAACGGCGTCCACCTCGTAGCTGCCCATGAGAGGAGGAGAGGGAAGATACTTTCCGTATTTTCTGCTCAAAGTTAAATATCCGTTCTGCCATAAATGGTCTATCAGATAATCAACTCTCTCTCTTTTTAGTTTTGGTGCCATAACTGCCTTAATTGAATCTTGGTATTATCGGAATCACCGGTGAAAATTTTTCGAACGCGAATATCTTTATGTTGCACATCCTCTCATACTCGAACATTTTAATCTCATTCGAACCGTAAAGTTTTCCGTACACGACTTTCTTACCGTTTTTATTGTTCGCTATATAATAAGGTTCCAGACTTACTTCTTCAGAACCGTACCAAAATTTTACTCTATTTCTGTTTCTGATTGCCGATGTAAAAAGTAATGATTTCATGTTTGCCCTCTGCTCAGTTATAAGTCCTGAAAACGCCAATCACTTTGCCGATGATTGAAAAACTTTCCGTGTTATGCACTTCAATAGGATTGTACTTTTCATTCTCCGGCATCAAATAAATTTTGTTGTCTCGCAGATAAAATCTTTTCATGGTCGCTTCATCCTGCAGCAGCGCAACTACAATGTCTCCATTAACTGCATTCTTCTGAGGAGAAACAATTACAAGATCGCCTTCCATAATCCCGGCGTTGATCATGCTGTCGCCCCGGACTTTCAGTCCAAAGCAGTCGTTCCTATTGTTGAGTAAATTTGTGTCCAACAAAATATTTCCCTCAATGTTTTCCTCAGCGAGTATCGGCTCGCCGGCGGCTACCCGGCCGACTACCGGAACTCCTAATATATTATCGAGGATTTGTCTGGATTTGTTTAGAGTGGTATCAACCAGCGCCAGGGTCCGGCTGGTCTTGCTTTCGTTTGAAATAAAACCTTTCTTAACAAGCGCATCAATGTGTCTCTTAACTCCAAATGTGCTTGCAATGTTGAAATGTTTTCCTATTTCTCTGTAGGTAGGAGGATAACCGTTGTTTTCTGCGAATTTTTGAATGAAATCCAGAATTTCATGCTGCCGGTCTGTGAGATCATTTTTCATCGTAGTGCTCCTTTGTTCACCTGAAATATAGTGAACTAATGAGCACTGTGTCAAGTTAAAAAAAATTATTTATTATAAGTTTATGTGTAAAGTTGTAACTGATTCATTCATATTAATTACAGAATTGATATAGAAAAAAGGCAAAATTAGAAAAGTTTAAGAAGTTCAATCGGAGTTAAAATTAGATTATTCTTGCACAACACTAGGCCTCAAGATTGTACCAGCATTATCAATCTCCAAGTCCTTTAGCACAAGTGAATGTTCAAAAAGCGCGAACAAAAAAATAAATATTTGTGTTGACAAAAGGTCTCTGAATAGTTAAAATTGCGCGTGTGTAAAATTATCTAGAATCATAAAATCTGCGCTACTATATAAATTTTCAAAAATGCTTCGATAATAAAGCGTATGAAACTAATTTCATAAGTTTTATGTTCAATGAATAAAGAAAGAGATAATCATGGAATCAAATACCTACGAATTGTTTGCTGAGTCTTCATTCTGGGAGGGATTTGCCCGAGTGCTTGATTTAGGTGGGAATTTGTCTATGTTTAACGAATCTAATTCTCCTGACGAGGCAGATTGTCGCGCAATCAAAAGTGATTGGCAAATTATAGGTAAAGACCTGGCGGGAGCAATTGAGTCAGAAGCACCAAAAAAATCATCAGTCACAGAATAATGGAAGCATTATAACCCAGCAGTCCCGATTTTATGCTGGTCCATTACCACACCCCGATATACTAAAAAAATTCGATGAAATCATTCCTGGAGCCGCCGACCGTATTATTTCACAATTTGAATCTCAATCAGAACATAGAAGATTTTTGGAAAAAAGATTTTCTTTTCACGAAATAATAAAATCATATATTGGTATAGCGTGTGGCTTTATTATAGGAGCCGGTTCTGTTAGTGGTGGAATTTGGTTGGCTGTTCAAGGGAATGATATACTTGCTTCAGTAATTGGGGGTGGTGGGATAATCGGATTAGTTGCTGTCTTCGTATATGGAACAAACAGTAGAAAAAAATACTTGCAGCAACATAAATAATTATCTCATTAATCTGACCCTAATAAAATCACCGCCATCCGAAATTGGGAGAAATCAGGTTAATGATTTTTCTGCCAACAATGTAATTATCTTCAATCCCGGTAAAATTTTCGCTCGCGGGTCCGTAGCTGAAAATTCCGACCAGGTTGGCGGTGTGATTTTTTGTTGCCCAGACCACATCAAGCTCTCCGGTTTCATTATTTTTTCCCGAGATGCCCAAGCTGCTTGTGTCATGATCTGCAAGAACTATTACAAGCGTGTTTTTATCTTCTTCTGCAAATTTAAGTGCCGCTTCAACGGCTGAATTGAAATCATAGATCTCTTCGAAAAGATATTTTTTGTCATTGATGTCCGATGCCCAATCCAATTGAGATCCTTCAACCATTAAAAAAAATCCGGCTTTGTTCATTTTTAATTTCGCAATTGCCGCGGAGGTAAGATCTCCTAATGAATAATTTCTCTCCTTTGCGTGGGGGAGTGCATATCCCCCGAATATTCCGAAAATTTTTTTATTGGAAATTTTACCTTTTAATTTTTCGGGAGAAGTCACAATTTCGTATCCCGCATATTTCATTGAATCGATCAGATTAAAATCATCTTCTCTTTTCCCGCCCAAATTTTTTGACAGAAAAAAATCAGTTCCGCCGCCCAGCAGCACATCAACTCCGCATTTTAAAATTTGATGTGCAATTCCGAATTCGTCTTTTCTGGTTCCGTTATGTGAAATAAACGCGGCGGGGGTTGCGTTCGTGAGGGAACTGGTAGCAATTATTCCCGTAGAAATTTTTTTCGATTGGGCTATATCTATAACGGTGTCTAAAATTTTTCCTGCCGGATCAACGCTCAGCATACCGTTATTTGTTCTGTATCCAGTTGCATAGGCGGTGGCGCCGGCGGCGGAATCTGTAATTAATTTATCGGCCGCGCACGTGTTAACCAGTCCTATCGATTTAAATTTTTTGAACTGGTCATTTTTCATCGATATTGCCGACACAGAAACCTGTGAAAGCCCCATTCCATCGCCAATAAGAAGAATAATATTTTTAGGACGGTTGTTATTCTTGGAATAAAAAACGGCTGCAGAAATTAATACTGCAGCCGTTGTGTATTGAAATATTTTTTTTATCAAGACTTCTCCTGTTAATCTACATAAGTCAGCCAGTTATGGCGGTCCTCAATTTTCCCGTAATAGATGTTTGTGAGTTCGTTGTAAAGTTTTGTGCTTAGTTCCCCCGGTTCAGTCTCGCTGAATTGCAGAAGCTGGTCGTTAAATTTTAATCTGCTTACAGAAGAGATAATTGCAGCCGTTCCGGTGCCGAACAATTCTATCAGATTGCCTGATTTGTATCCGTCCATCACTTCCTGCAAACTGATCATTCTTTCTGTTACGTTCAGTTTCCAGTCCTTCAAAATCTGAAGTACGGACATTCTTGTAATGCCGGGAAGTATAGATCCGGTGAGCATCGGCGTGGTTACTTCATCTTTAAATCTGACGAAAATATTCATTGCGCCGACTTCTTCTAAATATTTCTGTTCAATTCCGTCAAGCCACAGGACCTGGGAATATCCTTCTTTTTTTGCTTCATACTGACCCATCATGCTTGCGGCATAGTTCCCGGCAGTCTTCGCTTCACCTATTCCTTTTCTGACGGCGCGGACATACTTATCCGTCGCATAAATTGGAACGGGCTTAAAACCTTCCGGATAATATGGTCCCACCGGACTGAGCATTATGATTAACTTAAATTTTTCAGCGCTTCTAACTCCGAGCAAAGGTTCGGATGCAAATATTACAGGCCGGATATAAAGTGAGTGCCCGGGTTTGGTTGGAATCCAATCTTTGTCAATTCTTACTAATTCAATCAATGCATTAAGAACAAATTCAGGATCAATAGTTGGGATGCACATTCTTTTGGCTGAATTGTTTAATCTTTCAATATTTTTTTCCGGACGGAACAATGCTACTTTTCCGCTATCCTGCTTGTAAGCTTTTAACCCTTCAAAAATAGTCTGGCCGTAGTGAAATACCATGGCAGCCGGACTAAGTTCTATATTTCCGAATTTTTTTATAGTTGGATTGTACCATCCTCCGAGATCTTCATCAAAATCCATCTCAAAAACGTGGTCGGTGTAAATTTTCCCGAATACTAATTTTTCAGGAAGCACTACTTTGCTTTCACGTTCCATTATTTCGTAATTCAATTCTGCCATAAAACTCACCATTTTCTTTTTTTTTATAACTGTTTTGGTTGAAATAAAAAACCCGGTTAAAGTTCAACCGGGTTACCTTAAATAACATTATGTTTATCTAGAATACCGATGATAATTTGCAACAAAAAATTTATTTTCATTTTAGATCTTGCGTCAATCAAATTTATTTTTGCGTATTAAAATTGATAAAATAAGTTTGAATTTCCAAATGGATAAAAAATGCACCCCGGCACCATAAATGGCGTAATACGGATATTTTCTGCCTGTTGCAATAAGTTTGTGCAAAGATCATCCGGCTCCAAAATTACGCGCATTAAAAATCCGGGACGAATAAAATATTTTATAAATGCTTCAACTTTCTTAGTTTGGAGTGTAATAAAAAAATAATTATGATAGAATCATTTTTCCGACAGATAGGCAGGCGCTTTCTCGATTTCTTTCAGGAGTTCGGAGAAGTCGTGCGTCTATTCTATGAAATAATTAAGTCTGTCCCCAGATTATTTAAAAGCAGAAAAATATTTTTTTACCAGCTTGAACATGTCGGCGTAAATTCTATACCGCTTGTTCTTATTATTGCAACTTTCACGGGCGCCGTTGCTGCATGGCAGGCTGCTTATCAACTGAAAGGAATTGCTCCTCTCTCTTTTTTGGGAAGTGCAACAAGCAGATCGATAATCACCGAACTCGGACCGGTGCTTACTGCAATCGTTATTGCAGGAAGAGTGGGCGCTTCCATTGCGGCGGAACTTGGCTCAATGAAAGTGACAGAGCAGATCGATGCACTCGAAACTATGGGTATTAATCCGGTGAGCTATCTTGCCACCCCGCGCGTAATTGCATCAATTCTTATGATGCCCATTCTTGTAATTTTTGCAGACGCTATCTCAATTATTGGCGCATATATAATTTCTAATTTTTTTCTGGGCGTATCCTTTAATGTCTTTTTCATCTCTGTCCAGAGATATTTTGAGTTCGGAGATTTTCTTTTCGGCCTTGTTAAGGGGATGTTTTTCGGGGGAGTTACAGCATTGCTGGGGTGCCATATCGGATTCAGAACTTCCGGCGGAGCTGAGGGTGTGGGCCTCTCTACAATAAGATCATTTGTAATCAGTTCTGCAATGATCCTTATTCTGGATTACGTCCTTTGGACCCTTATCTTCTAATTAAAAATTGAAAGATTTTTAATTTTATTTTCGTTAGTTTTAGTCGGGAATAAAATTAGTCGAATATGTGCAGAAGCGTTTGTATTCGAATAATTGATGCATTCCTCTCGATAATACTGATCTTACTAACACTTCCGGTCCAGCTTTTTCTTGTCTTGCTTATTCTAGCCGTGCTTAAGGAAAATCCTGTCTTTGTGCAGGAGAGGGGAATAACATCAGACTCTAGCCGGTTTGTTCTAATTAAATTCAGAACTATAAGCCGGAAACAGCGAAGAGTGAATTATTCTACTGCTGGAAAAAATAATTTTCTCTCGTATTCATCGAATTTTGAAGTTAGTAAAATGATGGACCTGATCCGTAGAACCGGTCTGGATGAATTACCTCAGCTCTACAATGTGTTATTTGGACAGATGAATTTCATCGGTCCACGCCCGCTGATGAATGAAGATCTTGCACTCATGGAAAAAGAATTTCCATACTATAATAATCTCAGAAGATCGGTAAAATCAAAACCGGGCATTACCGGTTTGTGGCAAATTTACGGCAGCCGCGCTGAAGGGGTTGAAAATCTGATTCATTATGATCTCCTTTTCGAAAAAAATAAATCCCTGAGAATGAATTTTAAAATTATTGCCGGGACATTAAAGATAATTTTAACCGCTTCTAATTTTGATGGCGGCGCATACCATTTCCACGCGAAAAGCCGGAGTAGTAGTGAATTAATCATAAGTAAATAAATTTTAAAGCGGGGATATAATGAAATCGGAAAATCAAAAAACGATTCGGGTTGAGGAAGAAAAAAAATTTAATGTGGAAAATATTTTTTTCGTTACCATTCCTCAAAAATGGTGGTTCACGCAGAATTCAATAGGAACCTGCACAAATAATTATCCAGCAATTCTTAAAATGTTCCCTGATGCTAAACAAAAACAACCATCATTTTATTGCGGACCGCAAGCGAGAAAGACCGACTATCACTCCGAACTGAATATATCAAAGAAAATTTTAACTCATGCGGTAAGAAAGAGAAACGAAAAGATCTTTTTTCTCTGCTCAATTTTATTCTCCTCTATGATTGTTCTCTTAATCTCAATTTTTTTAAGCCGACACATTTGATTTTTGATTTTCCTTATATGGTAAAAATTTTTTCTCTTTTGCTCAATTAGCAAATGGATAATGGATTTCAAAAAGATTAATTTTTGACCACAATTTTTGAATCCCTTGGAGAATTAATGTCATCTTTTGTCATAAGACCAGCAGTTCGCACGGAAAATATTACTTATGCAGTCAGAGATATCGTAGTGATCGCGAATGAAGTTGCAAAGTCCGGTAAAGAAATGCTCTACCTCAATATCGGAGATCCGAATTTGTTCGATTGGGAACCCCCAAAACATCTTATTGAAGCCACATATGAGGCGATGAAAAAAAATTACAACGGTTATTCCCCTTCGTCGGGAATTAAACAGGCAACCGATGCAATAGCTGCGGAAGCGGAAAAGAAGGGAATTAAAAATGTACAGGATATTTTTGTTACTACAGGCGCCAGTGAAGCTATTGATATTTGCCTTACAGCTTTAGTGAATGACGGAGAAAATATATTAACTCCCACGCCGGGCTATCCATTGTATACTGCAATCCAGAGTAAGCTTCAGACTATGGAAAATCCTTACTATCTTGATGAATCAAACGGATGGCAGCCGGATATTGAAGATATAAAATCAAAAATTAATTCTAAGACCCGTGCTATTATCTTAATCAATCCGAACAATCCTACCGGATCAAACGCGTCACCGGAAACTTTGAAAAAAATTATCGATATCGCTCTTGAACATAATCTCGTAATTTTTGCCGATGAGATTTACGATAAACTTTTAATGGATGGGAAAAAGCATATTTCCATTGCATCATTGAATTCCGAAGTCCCTGTTATCACTTTCGGAGGATTGTCTAAAAATTATATGGTACCCGGTTTCCGAATTGGTTGGGGCATCATAAGCGGAAACAGACAGATCTTATCTAATTATATGGAGGCGGTTAATAAAATTTTGCGTGCGCGTCTTTGCGCTAATCATCCCGCTCAATATGGAATTGCCCCTTCGCTTCTGGGGGATCAGTCGCATCTTCAAGTCGCAATGAAAAAGCTCACAAAAAGGCGCGACCTCACCGTTGAGATGATGAATTCGATAGAGGGAATTTCTTGCGTAGCTCCAGAAGGAGCATTTTATGCATTCCCGCGTTTGCATTCAGTTTCAGATGATGCCCATTTTGCGGCTGAACTTATTAAAGAAACAGGCGTGGTTGTGGTCCACGGAAGCGGATTCGGTCAAAGACCCGGAACCCGGCATATGCGTTTAGTATTTCTTCCTCCTGAAAATATTTTGGAAAAAGCTTACAAAGCCATATCGGGTTTCTACTCCAAATATGTTGAGAAGTTTGAAAAGGCTCAGGTAAAATAATTTGTGCGGTCATTGAATCTAACCATTTCTTGACCGCATTGAAACTCTTCTCTATATTTGCCCACGATTTTTTATTAAAAAGCACTTGTTCAATTGAAAAATATCAACATAACTGAACTGCCCAACGGCATTAAAGTAATTTCGGAAAAAATAAGCTACGTAAAATCCTTTTCTCTTGGCTTCTGGTTTAATGTAGGATCAAGAGACGAGACCGAATCCAACAGCGGCATTTGCCACTTCCTCGAACATATGTTCTTTAAAGGAACAAAAAAACGTTCGGCAAAAAAAATTGCGGAGGATATCGAATCTCTCGGCGGATATCTCAATGCGTTCACCTCTAAAGAACATACCTGTTTTTACGGAAGAGGATTGACTGCGCATTTCGAAAAAACTTTTGAAGTGCTGGCCGATATGATGCAGAACTCAGTATTCGACCCAAAGGAAATTTCAAAAGAATCCGCCGTTGTAATAGATGAACTTTATGATATAGAAGACTCGCCGGACGAGCTTATCTTTGACAAATTTGAAAGCAATGTTTTCAAAGGCAATCCACTTGGAATGCCTATCATAGGCACTGTCAAAAATCTCCGTGCTTTCAAACAAAAAGACCTTATCAATTTTGTAAATGAAAATTATACATTCGACCGTTTCTTTATTGTTGCATCAGGCAATATTGATCACAAAGATCTTGTGAAGTATGCAAAAAAATATGTTACAAAAAATCTTCGGCCAACAAATAACAAGACCCGGTCGCTCGATTTAATATCTGCATCCGATCTTTATGTTGAAAAAGAAACTCAGCAAGTTCACTACATTCTTGGCAAGCCCACATACGGCACAAAAGAAAAAAGGAGAAATGTTGTAAGTCTTTTGTCTCACATACTTGGAGAGGGGAGCAGCTCCAGACTTTTCCAAAAAATAAGAGAAGAAAACGGAATTGCTTATCAGGTAAATACTTTCGTCAATTCTTTTTTTGATATCTCCACTTTTGGAGTTTATCTTTCTACCAATGATAAATCCGTTTTCAAGGCACAGGACTTAATCTTTCAAGAGATAGAAAAAATTAAAAACAAAAAAGTCGGATCTGTAGAACTGAACCGGGCCAAAGAATATCTTATTGGAAATATGCTGATGAGTCTTGAAAGCACTACAAACCGGATGCTCAGGATTGCTCAGTCTGTTATCTATTTTAATAAGATAAAATCGGTGGAAGAAACTGTAAAACATATCCAGTCTGTAACTGCTTCGGAAATCAGGGATATGTCAAATGAATTATTCGATTCATCAAATAAATTTGAAAATGGTGGGCTAACAAGAGTAATTTTATCTTCAAAAAATTTGCTTCTTAAGAAAGTTGCTTAAAGGAACCAGATATGCCGACATTAACTGTTGACGGAATACAGATTGAATTTAACCAGGGACAAACAATAATAGAAGCGGCGCGAGCTGCCGGAATTGAGATTCCCCATTTCTGCTGGCACCCCAGTCTTTCTGTCTCAGGAAACTGCCGCGTCTGTTTAGTCGAAATTGAAAAAATGCCAAAACTTGCAATTTCATGTTCAACTTACGCTTCGGACGGAATGGTTGTTCATACCAAATCGGAAAAGACCTTGCAGGCAAGAAATGCGGTAATGGAATTCATACTTATAAATCATCCTCTTGATTGTCCTATCTGCGATGAAGCCGGCGAATGCAAACTTCAAGATTATGCTTACAAGCATGGTAAAGGTGAAAGCCGATTTGAGGAGATGAAAGTAAGAAAAGAAAAACGCGTTCAACTGGGTCCTTACATTAAGTTTGACGGAGACAGATGCATTATGTGTTCACGATGCATTCGCTTCTCTGACGAAATTGCTAAAAAGAATCAGTTGACTTTTGTTAAACGCGGAGACAAAGTAACTGTTTCAACATTTCCTGGTGAGTCGTTCGATAACCCGTATACTTTGAACACAACCGATATCTGTCCGGTTGGGGCGTTGACTAATCAGGATTTCAGATTCAAATCGCGCGTCTGGGAAATGTCGAATACAAATTCCGTATGCACCGGATGCTCGCGCGGATGCAGTACTGAAATCTGGGTGAGGAACAACGAAATTTTAAGATTAACTCCCCGTTTCAATCAGAAAGTGAACAGTTATTGGATGTGCGATAACGGCAGACTGAATACATTCAAACATGTGAACGCGCAAAACAGAATCGACGGCGCTTACATCCGCAAAGAAGGGCAGCTTCAAAAAGTAGAGTGGGAAGAAGCGCTCAAAGTTGCGGTAAAAAGTTTAAGAGAATACAAGAATAGTGAAATTGCTTTCATTGGATCTCCTTTTGCTACTTGCGAAGATAATTATGCATTGCTGAAATTTGCCAGGTCGCTTGGTGTCTCTAATATTGATTTTATGAATCATATTTTACCGGGCGATCAGGATGAAATTTTAATCCGTGAAGATAAAACTCCTAATTCTTTAGGTGCCGAACTAATTGGATTGAAAAATTCTTCTAACGGATCTTCGCTGGACGGAATTATGAAATCAGTGAAAGAGGGAAAGATCAAAGCTCTGTTTGTTATGGAAGATGACATTGTTTCTGCAAATCAGGAATATGAAAAGATCTTTTCTAAATTGGAATTGCTGATTGTGAATTCATCTAATCAGAACGAGACCGCAAATTTAGCGGATATAGTTTTTTCTGCCTCAACATTTGCGGAGAAGAACGGAACCTTCGTGAATTTCCAGGGCATTCTTCAGAGGATAAGACCCGCCGTTGCAACTGAAGAAATGGACAGGGCATTGGACGGTATGGAGATGAGCCGCTGGGATAAATTCGGAACCGATTATGACCGCTGGCTCAAGGGTAAAAAATATGATGCCAAGCCGAGCTGGAAAATTTTTACTATGCTGTCCGCCTATATGGAAGGGAAACTGAAATACGATATGGCGGAGGATGTTTTTAGTGATATTGCAAAGTCGGTTGAAAATTTTAAAGGACTTGATTATGATTCGATTGGTCTTGAAGGTGTTGAGCTGAAAAATATTAAATCGGAAGCTCGTCTTGCAGGTGTAAAAAATATTTAATCAAAATGTTTTGATATTCTTTATAGTATGAGAATTAGAATTACAGGAGAAATTGGTTGATGAATATCTGGGAAATCATAATTATCTCGCTTATCAAGATCCTGATAATCGTAGTTATGCTTCTTTTAACTGTTGCCTATTCCGTCTACTTTGAAAGGAAGATCAGCGCTTGGGTTCAGAACAGGGTTGGTCCAAATCGCGTAGGCTGGCTCGGATTGCTTCAGCCGTTTGCGGATGTCTTTAAACTTTTGTTGAAAGAAGATATTGTTCCGGATGCAGCTAACAAACCGCTTCATACTCTTGCGCCTCTTATTGCACTCTTTGTGGCGTTTGCAACTTATGCTGTTATTCCTCTCGGCCCTCCTGTTGAATTGTTAGGTTATAAAATAAATCTGGTTGTGGCAGATGTGAACATCGGCATTCTCTATGTCCTGGCTCTCACTTCACTGGGAGTATACGGTATAACGTTTGCGGGCTGGTCTAGCGGAAGCAAATATTCTTTATTCGGAGGAATCAGGTCTTCTGCTCAGATGATTTCTTATGAAGTATCGATGGGATTTTCAGTTGCGGGCGTGCTGCTTATGTCTCAATCCCTTTCTCCGATTAAAATAGTTGAAGCTCAGCACGGATGGATGTGGAACGCAATACTTCAGCCCATCGGATTCATTACATTTTTAGTTTCTGCATTTGCAGAAACAAACCGTCTTCCTTTCGATCTGCCCGAAGCTGAACCGGAATTGGTCGGCGGCTATCATACGGAATACAGCTCATTTAAATTTGCAGGATTCTTCCTTGCGGAATATGCAAACATGGCTATTGCAAGCGCGATGATTGCAACGCTCTATCTCGGCGGTTATCAGATCCCCTACATAGAAAAATTAGGACTCGGTTATACATTAACTACTGCTCTTCAAATCGCCGGATTTTTATTCAAGATAGGTGCGTTAATATTTTTCTTTATGTGGGTTCGCTGGTCAATACCTCGTTTCAGATATGATCAGCTAATGAGCCTCGGCTGGAAAGTTATGTTCCCGCTTTCTCTGGTCAATTTGATTTGGGTCGCGGCATTAATAATGATTTTCGGAATTTAATTGCAGGGCGGTTTTTATCCGTCTCAATTTCTAAAGGATAAAAGATGTCAATACAGAAAAGAGAAAAAAACTTAAATTTTTTTGAAAAACTTTACATTCCGGAAATCATGAAGGGGATGGCTCTTACTTTGAAAAGTATGTTCCGTCCTAACGTAACGCTCCAGTATCCGGAAGCGAGGTTTGAACCCTCTTCCTCTTATAGAGGCAGACCCGTACTCGTTCAGGATAATAACGGCGTGGAAAGATGTGTGGCGTGCGGACTCTGCGCAAGAGTTTGTCCTGCATTGGCAATTGAAGTTCAGGCTTCGGAAACTGAGCTTGAAAAGGAACGCTATCCTGTTAAATTTGAAATAAATATGCTCCGCTGCATATTCTGTGGCTTCTGCGAAGAAGTTTGTCCCGAAGAGGCGATTGTTATGAGCAAAGACTATGAACTGGTTTTCAAAAAAAGAGATGATGCGATTTTCGGAAAAGATAAATTGCTTGTACCGGTTGAAAATTTAAAAGAGAGAATTGAATTTCTTAGGGCCTTCAAATAAATATTTGAATCGATAAAAACCTCCTTGTTAAGGGGGTTTTTTTTATGATATTTTTTGTAAGTTTTATCATCAAATCGGGGCAGAGATATGTTTTCCAAAATTCTCTCCGGTGCTACTTTTGGTATTGATGCTTATCTGGTTGAAGTTGAAACACATTATGAAAAACAACTTCCTTCCATAACTATAGTCGGCTTGCCCGATAACGCCGTAAAAGAAAGCAAAGAAAGAGTCCTCGCCGCAATAAAAAATTCAGGCATCGAATTCCCGCTCAAAAAAATTACAATCAATCTGGCGCCGGCGGATATAAAAAAGGAGGGAAGTTCTTTCGATCTACCTATTGCAATAGGTATTCTTGCCGCTACAGAATTAATAAAGACAGAACTTCTGGGCGGTATAATTATCCTAGGGGAATTATCGTTGGACGGTTCGCTACGCAAAATCAAAGGGTCGCTTCCTATTACTGTGGAAGCAAGACGCAGAGGAATTAGTAAAATTATTCTTCCGGTAGATTCGGTAAAAGAAGCATCGATTGTTGACGGGATAGAGGTTTACGGTTTAAATAATCTTAATGAGGTAATTCAGTTTCTGAATGAGGAACAAAAGTTTGAACCTGTTCATACAAATAAGGAAGAGATATTTTCACAAATAAATTCTTACGTTCATGATTTTTCGGATGTGAAAGGGCAGGAAAATGTAAAGCGAGCTTTGGAAATTGCAGCTGCAGGAGGTCATAATATTCTTATGATAGGTCCGCCGGGCTCCGGAAAAACAATGCTTGCAAAGAGACTTCCTTCAATACTTCCTCCGTTAAATTTTGAAGAAGCGCTTGAGACCACAAAAATTCATTCCGTGGCCGGCATTCTTAAAAAGGATGAAGCTTTAATAACCGAGAGGCCGTTCCGTTCGCCGCATCACACAATCTCCGATGCGGCGCTTATCGGCGGCGGATCAATTCCGCGCCCCGGTGAAGTCTCGTTTGCCCATCACGGAGTTCTATTTTTGGATGAACTGCCGGAGTTCAAAAAAAATGTATTGGAGGTTTTGCGTCAGCCGCTCGAAGATTATAAAGTGACGGTTAGCCGGTCAAAAATGTCTCTCGAATTTCCAGCCAATTTTATGCTCGCTGCCGCGATGAATCCATGTCCCTGCGGATTTTTTACAGATCCATCAAAAGAGTGTACATGCAACACAAGCCAGATTCAAAAATATATGGCAAAAATATCAGGACCGCTTTTGGATCGGATAGACATTCACATAGAAGTACCGGCTGTTAAATTCAAAGACCTGGCTTCTTCCGCTACCGGTGAAAAATCAGTTGAAATAAGGAAACGGGTGATTGAGGCTAGGGATGCGCAGAGTAAAAGATTCGAAGGAATAAAGCATATCTATAAAAACGCAGACATGAGTTCAAAAGAAATTCGAAAGTTTTGCAAGCTTGATGCTAATTGTGAAGAGCTGCTTAAGATGGCAATGACCCGGCTTGGTTTATCGGCCAGAGCTTACGATCGGATAATTAAAGTCAGCAGGACAATAGCAGATTTGGATAATTCATCCGTTATTGCTCCACAGCACATTTCAGAAGCTATTCAGTACCGCAGTCTAGACCGCGAATTATGGGGGCATTAGTAATTTTTACTTTTTTAAATTATTTAGTCGTCACAATTCTTGCTTTTTTGTAAAGGGCGTTCTATATTTGAAGCTCGTTTTTTGAGATAGTGGGTGAAATTTGTCTGGGCGGACGCCGGAGTTGGAGAGCCGGGGCGGACTGTAAATCCGTTGGCAAACGCCTTTGGGGGTTCGAATCCCTCGCCGCCCACTTGCATGTTCTGTATAATGTTGTTCATGCGGGAGTAACTCAGTTGGCTAGAGTCACAGCCTTCCAAGCTGTTGGTCGCGGGTTCGAGTCCCGTCTCCCGCTCAAGCTGCTGATGTAGCTCAGTTGGTAGAGCACTTCCTTGGTAAGGAAGAGGTCACCGGTTCAATCCCGGTCATCAGCTCAAGACTAAAAAATTTATTGAAGATACCAACTAAGGATTAAGATTAACAGTTGGTAGAGCATCCCGCCGAAGGCGGGAAGGTCACCGGTTCTTCCGAAGGAATCCCTTCGGGAAATCCCGGTCATCAGCTCAAGACTAAAAAATTTTTTATTTATCTCCGGTTCTCTATCGGAAAGTTTATTAGAGGAATTATCAAATGGCAAAATCTAAAAATATCAGACAGATTATTATTTTAGAAAGTACTGCTAATACTGGCTACCGTTACTCAACCAAAAAAAATAAAAGAGAACATCCTAATAGAGTTGAATACAAGAAATACGACCCCGTAGTTCGCAAACATGTGGTGTTTAAAGAGACTAAATAATACGTCAGTGGCTCAATTGGCAGAGCAGCGGTCTCCAAAACCGCAGGTTGGGGGTTCGAGTCCCTCCTGACGTGCGAGATTTAAAAGGCGGAAAAATTTATGAAAGAAAAAATAATTAACTTCGTTAACGATGTGGTCAAGGAGATGAAAAAAGTTACCTGGCCCACTCGTGATGAACTGAAAGAATCTACATCAATCGTAATCGTTGTTTGTCTGGTATTATCCGTCTTCACTTATGTTGTTGACATGGCCGTCAATAAGATACTTCAAGGAATCTTTTAATTTTGGAAAACGAAAAAGCTAAATGGTATGTAGTAAGAACTTTTTCAGGTCATGAGAATAAAGTTAAAGGTCTTATTGAAGCTGAATTAAAAGACAATCCGGAACTGCATGCTCGGATTTTTGACGTCTTGGTTCCTACAGAAAAAGTTTTTGAAGTTAAGGACGGCAAGAAAAAAACTAAGAAGAAAAATTTCTTCCCGGGCTATATTCTTGTATGCGCAGATCTGGATTTGAGAGTAAAAGATTTTATAGTTAATACTCCTTCAGTTATGGGCTTTCTTGGCTCTGCAACACAACCGGTTCCGCTCTTGCCGGATGAAGTAAAGAGAATTGTCGGAAGAATCTCTCAGACCGATGAAACTGAACGGACGGAAACAATTTTTAGAACAGGCGACTTTGTTAAAATTACAGATGGTCCTTTCAATAATTTTTCCGGATTCATTCAGGAAGTAAACGAAGAAAAAATGAAAATAAAAGTAATGGTTTCAATATTTGGAAGAAAAACTCCTGTTGAAATCGATTTTGCACAAGCTGAATTTGAAAAATAAATTTATATAGGT
>JAKAMT010000181.1 GCA_021812705.1 Bacteroidota bacterium
GACGCACCTGTTTTGCCAATGTTCGGTTTTTTAAAGATTATTTTAAAGAAATTTTTAGATTTTAGTTAATCCGCTTAAGTTGTTATATTGAGTTTGCGAATATAATATTGAGTTTTAGAGAGATTAATTGTTTGACGAAGAACTAAATACGCTTCAGGCGGAAGCATACGATCACCTTTGGAACGGCAGATTTCGCTTAGCTTTGACGGTTTCGGAAAAAGTTTATCAGTCAAGACCGGACGACAGCGAGGCGGCTATCTGCTACGCATGGGCACTCCTGGAAAACGGCAATCCGGTTAAGGCTATGGAATACGCAAATCTTTCTGTAGAATTGAAGGGAGATTCCATCAAAGCCCGCGTTTACAGAGCATATCTGCTTTACAGAATGAGCATCTTCGAAGGAGCACTGGCAGATACAGATCAGTCGATAGACAAACAGAAAGAGATTCTCGCATGGACATATTTAAATAGAGCCAGATCGTACGCCGGCCTGCAAAAATTTGACGAGGCGAACAATTCGATAGAACTCGCCTTGATTATTGATAACGGAAAAAATCCTCTTTGGAAAGATCTTAGAAGCTGGATTGAAAAAGCAAATAAGCTTTATAGATCAAAGAATAATTTAAGTGAGAAATATGCCGCTCAAATTCTGGATGATTCAATTAAAGCACTTAAGTCAAAAGAGTATTGGTTTACTCTGCTAAGCTCAAGAATGCTTCTTGAAAAATTTCCGAGCGAAGAAGCGCAGCTTCTGGAACTTGAAGCTATGCTGTATCTTTTCCAGTTGAAACCGGCGTTGAAAAAAGCCGAGCAACTTGAAAATAAATTCCGTAAGAATGACAGATTTCAGTCAATCTACAACTCGCTTAAAAAAATATCAAAACTGGAACAGCAATATGATGTTCCGCAACATATTTCGAAAAAGAGCACAAAAGAAAAAGTAAGAAGCGATTTTTTTACAGAATCAAATTTTAAAACGGATTCGATCTATTATCCGAATGACTATGTTAAAGTTAATTCGCTGAAACTATTCGATGCGGTTTCCGAAACATCGGAAGGATCTAAACGCTACAACAAAACATTCGGAAATTATGTTTCTAAGGTCGGTGCGGAAATTATTCTCGAAAATCTTTTTTTCAAAAAGACCGACCAGAATTTCACCTGTTCTATAATCTGGTACCTGAACGATTATGAAATAGGCAGAAATGATTTCCAGCTGAACATCAAAAAGGAGTGGGATTCCGTAATCTTCGCCCAATCCTTCGGCTCTCAAAAAGAAAAGGTCTGGAATATCGGGCAGGGCCGTTTAGAATTTTATGTGAAAAATTTCAAAGTCGGAGAGAAATATTTCGGTATCGGAAGTTCACCGGCTTACGAGAAGGATGAGAAAGAAGAGACATTCGAGAAATCTGAAATCAAAAAAGAAAAGAGTGCGGAAAAAACCGGGTTAACTGTCCCCCCGCCTACAAAAAAATCTCTGAACGAACTTTTAGCGGAGCTTGATGCAATAACCGGACTCGAGAACGTAAAAGATGCGGTAAAAAGTTTTGTCTCCTATCTTGAATTTCTTAAGGAACGAAAACGGCTAGGTTTAAAATCCGAAGATAAAATTTCGATCAATGCGGTATTTCTTGGAAATCCCGGAACAGGAAAAACAACCGTAGCAAGAATGCTCGGTGATATTTTTTATGCTATGGGAATTTTACCGAACGGTCATGTAGTCGAGGTTGACCGTGCCGCATTAGTGGGACAGTATATCGGAGAGACAGCCCAGAAAACTGAGAAGCTGATTAACGACGCAATCGGCGGTGTTCTTTTTATAGATGAAGCATATTCATTAGTCAAAAAAGGCGGGATGCAGGATTTTGGGCAGGAAGCGATTGATATACTGCTTAAACGGATGGAAGACAGGAAAGGCGAATTTGTTGTTATTGCCGCAGGTTATCCTTCTGAAATGGAAACTTTTTTGAATTCCAATCCGGGGCTGAAATCGCGCTTCACCCAGACATTTCTTTTTGAAGATTATACACCTGATGAATTGATGACAATCTTCAAAGGGCTGCTGAAGAAAGAAGATTATAATCTGTCTCCCGATGCGGAAGAACTTCTTCAGAAAGAATTTATTTCTTTATACAGATCGCGCGATAAATCTTTCGGAAACGCAAGACTTGTCCGCAGGCTGTTCGAAGATTCAAAGAGGAATCTGAGCAAATTAGCATTGGAGATTCCTGAACATCAGAGATCGAAAGAATTAATAACTACTTTTTCCGCTGAAGTAATCAGTTCCACTCTTTCAAAAAGAAGTTCTAAAATTGTTTCAATACCTATTAACGAAGAGGCGTTAAGTGAAGCGGTATCTGAACTGAATAGCCTTGTAGGTCTCGGATCCGTAAAGAAAGAAATTAACGACATGATAAAGCTTGCCCGGTATTTCTCCGACAAGGGCGAGGATATTAAAAAAATCTTCAATGATCATCTTCTGTTTTTGGGAAATCCCGGAACAGGAAAAACTACTGTGGCGAGGATCTTCGCAAAAATCTATTCTGCACTTGGCATTTTGGCAAAGGGACATCTGGTTGAAACAGACAGACAGGGACTGGTAGCAGGATATGTGGGACAAACCGCCGAAAAAACTACTACGATGATAGACAAATCGTTGGGAGGAGTACTTTTTATCGATGAAGCATACACACTTATAAAAGCGAATGATTCCGGAAATGATTTCGGGAAAGAATCGATTGATATTCTTCTGAAAAGAATGGAAGATGATAGAGGTAAATTTATAGTTATCTCTGCCGGATACACTGATGAGATGAACAGATTTGTCTCCAGCAATCCCGGCATACAATCACGTTTCAGCAAATCTTTTACATTCGAAGATTACGCACCCGCAGAATTGATGGAAATTGTTCGCCGCACTTTGCTGAAAGAAAAGAAAACCTTGACCAAAGAGGCAGAAGAAAAATTAGCAAAGCATTTTGAAAACATTTATAAATCCCGCGACAAGAGATTTGGCAATGCGAGAGTGGTGAGGAACATCCTTGACTCTGTCCGGCAAAAAATGCTTTTAAGAATATCCGACTTACCGGCAGAAACAAGGAATGAGGAGAATTTAAATACCATTGAAATAGCAGACATCGACGAAGTTCTGAGCCGTGAAATTGAAGCGAAGCAGTTTGAAGTGCAGGGAGATCCGCTTAGACTTCAGGAATATATTGACGAACTGAATAAATTGATCGGCCTCGATAATGTGAAGAAAGATATCTACAAGCTGATCAGTTTTTCAAAAATATCGATCCTTAAAAAAGAGAAGGGATTGCAATCTGTTGACCGGAATCTTCATTCAATTTTTATCGGCAATCCCGGCACCGGAAAAAGAACTGTTGCAAAATTAATGAGCAGGATATTCAAAGAATTGGGAATCCTGAGCAAAGGCCACCTTCTGGAAGTGGAGCGTTCGGATTTGGTAGCAGGCTATCAGGATCAGACTTCGATTAAGACAGATAAAATCATTCAGCAGGCGCTTGATGGAACTCTTTTAATTAATGATGCCCAGACTCTTTTTTCTAAAGAGAACAGTTTTGGACTGGAAGCGCTGGAAATCATACTGAAAAGAATGAAGGATTACGGAGGCAGACTGTTCGTAATCTTATCCGGCAAGGCCGAAGAAATGAATCTCATTCTAAAAGCTAATCCGGGTTTGAGCGCATACTTTCCGAATCTATTTACGTTTGAAGATTATTCCGCGAAACAATTATTGTCCATTGCCGCGGACCTGGGAGAGAAGAACGGGTACTCTATGGATGAAGGAGCGCTGCAGGAGTTCCATGATCTTTTTGATACTTTACTGAGCGGTAAGCAGGTTCATTATCAAAACGGAAATCTCGCAAAAAATATTCTCTACGCCGCAATTACAAATCAGGAAGAAAGAATATTCAACATATTCGAACAGGATGACGTTGATCTCAGAACAATAACTTTGGAAGACGTTCAGAAGATTAAAAGATAATCTTTAAATCAATCCGTGGCTTATGCTTAATTTAGAAGACCTCGAAAAATCATTCGGCAATTTCACCGCAGTCAATAAAATAAATCTGAAGATCGGCAAAGGAGAACTTTTCGGTTTTCTGGGTCCAAACGGTGCCGGTAAAACAACTACAATCAAAATGATAACCGGATTACTCTCCCCTTCAGGCGGAAATATTTATCTGGATGGAATAGATGTATGGAAAAAACCGATCGAGTCGAAAAAGAAAATCGGTTATATACCAGACCAGCCGTATTTATACGACAAACTTACCGGAAAAGAATTTTTAGAATTCTGCGGCGGCCTTTATGGAATTTCTTCCTCTTCAATCAAAATTAAAACGGATGAATTAATTGATAAACTGCGGATTGGAAGCTGGATTGATAAACGAACCGAGGAATATTCCCAGGGGATGAGACAAAGAATTGTAATTGCCTCCGCTCTGCTGCACGATCCTCAATTCCTGATTGTGGACGAACCGATGGTGGGATTAGATCCGCAAAGCGCATTCGATGTAAAAAAATTATTCCGCGAGATAAGTGCCGCAGGAACAACTATTTTCATGTCCACTCACAGCTTGAACGTTGTTGAAGAGATCTGCACTCACGTAGGCATTATTACCAGAGGCAGTGTGATTTTTCACGATACCATTGACGCGCTGAATGGTTTGATAAATGAAAAAAATAAAAATTTGGAAGAGCTGTTCATACAATTGACAGCAGAAGACCAATAAATGAGTCAAATTTTTCACATTCTTAAATTCAAGGCAATCGCATTTCTAAGGTTCGAAAGCAAGTTAACTTTCGGAACAGCCCTCAAGAATTCGGCAGGCAGCATCGTTTATATTGCTTTTGCATTCGGCTGCTACTTTTTTATTCAGCGGTTAATCTCTTTTCTGATTGAGGATATTCATGTTGGACTATTTTTACTTCACCAGTTAATCTCGATAATT
>JAKAMT010000182.1 GCA_021812705.1 Bacteroidota bacterium
ACGAAGAATGAAGTTATGAATATCATTCACGAGTCTGATTCTGAAGTAATAATTTTTTCGGGAAATTATGCTGGAATGATTGCGGAAGGAATGAATTCGCTCAAAAAATTAAAGCACTATATCTGCATGGATGAAACCGGCGAGGACAAAGAATTCTTAAAAATGACGGATCTGATCAGGAAATCGAAACCTGCGCGTGTGGAAGATCTGCCGGAAATAAATCCGGACGATCTAGCGGAGATTATTTTTACTTCCGGATCCCTCGGGAGAGCGAAAGGTGTAATGCTCTCGCAAAAGAATCTCTCTTCCAATCTGGTGGATATGGTAAGCATGGTCTTAATAGATGAAAGGGACAGATTTTTATCGGTGCTTCCGATGCATCATACCTACGAATGCACGTGCGGTATGCTTTGTCCCATCTATTCGGGGGCTTCGGTGCATTTCGCGCGTTCGCTTAAAACCGTTGTGGATGATCTTCAGACTGTAAGAGCAACTATATTACTAGGTGTTCCGCTCCTCTATGATAAAATGTTCAAGCGGATAATTAAAGGGATAAAAGAGGATAAAATTAAATCTGTAATAGTTCCTCCGTTGGTAAAGTTTACAAATCTTTTCTCAATAATCGGTTTCAAGGAAATTAAGAAAAAAATATTCCACGAACTTCACCAGAAATTCGGCGGATCAATACGGCTTTTCATTGCGGGAGGCGCCGCGCCGGATCCATTGGTTGCTAAAGGATTGCGTGAGTTCGGCTTTCATTTTATACAGGGCTACGGACTAACAGAAACATCGCCAATTCTTGCTTTGAACCGGGTGGATTCATTTAAAGATGATGCCGCAGGCATTCCGATGCCGCATGCTCAAATTAAAATTTCTAATCCTGATGAGAACGGAAGCGGGGAAATATGGACCAAAGCGCCTTATGTGATGTTAGGATATTATAAAAATGAAAAAGCTACAGACGAAACTTTTGAGAACGGTTGGTTTAAAACCGGAGATATTGGATTTGTTGACGAACAAGGATTTTTGCACATTAACGGAAGAAAGAAGAACGTAATAATTTCAAAAAGCGGCAAAAATGTTTTTCCGGAAGAGATCGAGGATCTTCTTAACCGCAGTCCATTTATCCTGGAATCTATCGTTTCCGGGGAGGATGATCCAAAACAGGGAGAAATAATTTCTGCTAAAATTGTTGTGGATGCGGAAGCTTTCATCGAACTGTCGGAAGTAAGCCACATCCCGATTAATGACGAACTCCTGAATAAAACAATCGGCGAGGAGATCGATAAGGTGAATAAGCAGCTCGCTTCGTTCAAACAGATAAAGAAGTTCATCATTCGGGAACAGGAATTCGAAAAGACAACTACCCAAAAGATTAAACGGTATTCAATTAAGAACGGGAACTGATGATTAAAAGAATCAGGACTGCCTTGAGCTCAAACAGCCAAAAGTATTAGTCCCGTTTAGAGGTAAATTTTAAACACATCTAACTTAAAATACGGGGATTTTAATACATTGAATTTTTGGATTAATTTAGATATAGTTCATCCAAAAATGACGGCGGCACGATGAGAATTAAACTTAACATGATGAAAAAAAATTTTTATCTTCTTATACCTCTGCTAGTTATACTCCCGGCATGCTCAACAATCATTTCGAATTTTCTCTATCCAAGAAGCAGTATAACTTACATTTATCAGTCACCTAAATATTCTCAATATAATTTAAGCAAAATCGCCATAGCCCCGATGATGAACGATGACACGACTGAAGTGGGTACACTTTATTCGACAAATCATTTTATAAATGCACTCGAAAAAAAATACAAGAAACTAAAATTTTTTATCCCTGACACAAAAAATACCGGTGACCCTGACAGTCTGGTCTTTTGGATTGCGCAATCGATAGAAGAGAAAAAGCATCTTGATCTGAATGACTTTTACGCCACCGATCTTGGTGATGCCATCAGAAAAGGAAATGCCGATGCTGTGTTTATAGGGGTAGTTGATCTTGTTGATTACAAAAACGGAGCTGCCTACAATTCGCGCGCAAGAGAATTTTCGAAAACTACATTAACTTCCTGCTACTTTACTTATTATCTGATTTCACTTAAAGACGGCAGAGTGCTCTTCAAAATCTCTGCACTCGGAGAAGAGGGATTTTACGTATACAGCGGTGACGATGTTTATCCGGAATTAGATTATGCCATTTCCAACGGAATGGACCAGATAATAGAAAAGCTTCCCTTCTAAGAATGAACTGATGACTGAAAATTAAATCGGTGAGATAAAATTAATTCCCCTTTAAAAATAAAAACCGGCGGAAATTCTCCGCCGGTCAGTAAACACGTCTCGAATTTGAAAACTTTGTAATTAATTGATGCTGATAAAATTTAATTATTAATCGTAGTAGAAGTAATTGCGTCTGAGCCAACCACCATTGTAACTTTTACTTTGGTTGCCCCGTCATTTCCATTTTCGGTGCCTACTCCTACAAGAGTAACCGAAGTAGCTGTTACTGTTGCAGACACGTCTGCGCTCATGTTAGGAGTCCTTACTAAACTTGCCGGTACAGTCCAAGCCTGACCTGCATTGCTGGCGTCGAATGCACCGCCTCCGCCTCCTAATGCCGCCGGTTTTCTGAAATGCTGTTGTGCCATTGAGGCTATATTGGTAAGATCGGCTATAACTGCGTCACGGTTTGATTGCGATGCACTTGCTGTGAATACGTTGATTCCTACAACAACGGCAATACCGACTATGATAACGCCGAGTACAATAAGCAATAATTGTTGCTGACCCATCTGCTTGCTCCTTATTCAATGAATGATTAACTGAACATTCATTAACATTTTTGATGCCAGAAATTGTTGTCTTGAATTCAATGTAATGAGGTAAATTATTGGCAAAATATATCGGCCGAAAAATATTACATGTAATAATTTCTAATCTTTTGGAATAGGAATATCAGGAGTCAAATTGTTTAATAAACAGCAATATATCGCAGTATAAATTTTAAGGTACATTATTAGATTATTTTTACAAAAAAGATTGACTGAAATTAGAAGTTCGCGCCGGTTTAAACGATTTTTTCTGTAAAGCTTTAAATTTCTACCGGGATCTTTTCTTAATAAAATTAATTTTCAAAAGAATCCGTAGTTACTCGTTTGAGTAAATTTAAAACTAATGGGACTATAAATAAGTGTGTATGCTCTCATCGTGCTGACTAAGGTCTAAGCCGATCTTTTCCTGTTCCTTTGTAACTCTGAGCGGAATCAGGAGATCAGTAATCTTGTAGAGAATAAAAGATCCGCCAAAAGAAAAAATCGAAACAAAAATCAGAGCGATAATGTGGACAAGAAATGTGTGAGTCTGACCGAATAAAAGACCAAAATTTTTGGCAAAAACTCCAGTCATCACCATTCCTACAATTCCGCCTAGACCATGACACGGAAAAACATCCAGCGTATCGTCGAGGTTCGACTTGGATTTTAATGTAACGGCTAAGTTGCTTATAATTGCGGCGCTGAAGCCAATAAAGATACTCGCGCCTACAGAGACAAACCCGGCAGCGGGTGTAATAGCAACTAAACCGACGACCGCCCCGATACTGGTACCTGAGGCAGACGGTTTTCTTCCTAATAGAATATCCAAACCAATCCATGAGAGTGCTGCTGATGCCGAAGCTGTATTCGTGGTTGCGAATGCAAGTGTTGCTAATGGATTTGCTCCAAGCGCAGAACCGGCGTTGAATCCAAACCATCCGAACCAGAGCAGACCGGTACCGAGAATAACATAGGGTATGTTGGCTGGTGCATGTTTCTCGGCTTTCAGATGTGAATGTCTGCGTCCCAATATCATGGCTCCGGCTAATGCCGCAAAACCCGCAGACATGTGAACAACAGTTCCCCCGGCAAAATCAAGAACTCCAAGCTTTCTTAATAATCCGTTGGGATGCCAAGTCATATGTGCAAGTGGAGCATAGATGAACAGTGAAAATAATATCATGAATAAGAGATAAGACGAAAATCGGACCCGCTCTGCAAATGAACCTGTAATTAATGCTGGGGTGATAATAGCAAACTTCAACTGAAACATTGCAAATAGAAGCAACGGAATCGTTGGTGAAAGAGAAGGATTGGTCGATTCTCCTACTCCTTTGAACATAAAGAAAGTGAAGGGGTTGCCGATGATACCCCCAATTGAGTCTCCGAAGGAGAGGCTGAATCCAACAACCACCCAGATCAAGCTTATTAGGCTCATAGCAATTACACTCTGAAGCATAGTGGAGATTATATTCTTATTACTGACCATGCCTCCATAAAAATATGATAATCCTGGAGTCATAAGGAGTACTAAACCTGTTGCTGTCATCATCCATGCTATATCTGCGGGATTTGCAGGTATGCCGTTTATTATTGCTGCGTTATCGGATGAATTAAAAAAAGCTCCAATACAGGCCACAATAAGCAAAACCGCTAACGGGATATATTTATATTTGTTAATTGGGCAGCCTAATTTATTATTGTAATGTAGTTAATTAACCTAATTATTTTAGTTATTTATGTAAAAGTAATTTATTTATTTCATATAATCCAATATAAAAGTTTATTTAATAAAAAAAATATATAAAAAATAGATCAGTTCTCGATATTTTAAAAATTTTCCGGATAATTTATTCAACTAAGAACATTTTTCTTTGCTGTAAAAGGATTCACATCTGGGATAATTTTGGTGGAACTAACGAATACAGATTTTGCAGAAATAAGAAAGAAGAGATTAAAAGTGTTAACTATCTTGAGGTGCCGCTTGTCCGGCGAAGACGGAGTCGGACTTGCCCGGCTGAGCTGGATTCGTCCCGCCAGCGGCGGGATTGCAGACCTTCCCCCAAAAATTTTATTTGCCTATTGAATCCAAAAAATCTCTGCCGGAATGAGTCTTAAAAAATTTTTCTCTTTCCATC
>JAKAMT010000183.1 GCA_021812705.1 Bacteroidota bacterium
AAACCAGTGATCTGAATCCGTACTGGCTCCTCCAAGGTGAATTATTTTGGCACCGGGATAATAAATAATTTTACCACCCGTTTTTTTCCAGCGGCAGCAAAAATCAGTTTCCTCGTAATAAAAGAAAAAACGCTCGTCCAAATTATTTAGTGTGTCAAATATCTTTTTAGGGGCAAAAAGGAACGCTCCTTTAACCGCCTCAACCTCCATTGGTTCCGTTTGATACGGATTGTTGAGATGATATTTTGACAAAAACCTGTTGCGCGGAAATAATTTATAAAGAAAAAATGTTTCGCCAATTAGATTAATTAAACCGTCAAAATCCACAACCGATACCTGATAAGAAAGATCCCGGTTGAGCAGTTTGCATCCTATTACTGCATTATTCCCAAGCAAGTTTGAGTATCCGACTATTTTACTCAGAGCGTCTTCGATGAAAAGGATATCGTTATTCAGCATTAGGATATACCTGCCGGATGCATTTTTAATTCCAATATTATTTGCAGAGGCAAATCCCATTCCCGTCTCGTTTGTTATATACTTCACAGAGGGAAAGCGTGATTTAACTTCTTCCAGGCCGGGCAATGTTGATCCGTTATCTACAACGATCACTTCAAAGCTTATCCCTTTTGTATGTTCAAAAAGAGTAGCAAGACAATCGCTAAGAAGATCAAATGAATTATAATTGATAATGATAATAGAGACGTCGACCATTCAAGCCGGAAGAAATTTATTGTAAAGTTTCTGCAAATATAACGCTTCCCTCTTTAAGATTGGATTTTTATTTTTAATATTAGGATCAAGAAAACGGGAATCGGTCTAAAATGGATCTTAAAAAGAAATTATTGGTTGCATTGAGCATTATTTTCGTCCAGGTTAACCTTGCGCAATCGGGATACAGAGTTGTGGAGGGGAAAAGCGTAGGTATTTGGCCGCATAACGACAGATTTAAGTCCCTTGAAAACATTAGAGAGCTGAAGCAGAAATGGGGTTTCAATTATTTTCTATTGGCCGCAATCTACAGTGAAAAAGAAAAGGAGATGGCCGTTGCTGCCGGATTCGATGCGGATCATATCGCATTTCAAATTTACATGCCGGATGTAAATTCTCCTCAGATTTATTTTAAAGAAAAATTAGAGAAGCTCGGAAAAATATGGGGATATTATTTCGACGAACCGATCAGCAGAGAACATTCATACAAAGATTTTTTAAATCTGCTAGCCGTAATGAGCGATAACGGTTTATATCCATATTCCAAACTTATAATTAGCGAACTGGACGAGAAAAAAGCGCTCAAAGTTTCTCCTTTTGTGGATGATGTAACTTACAGCGGTTACGGAAACCATGAAAAATTAGGATTGGATCAGGCAGAGTCCTGGAGCACTTGGAAAAATTTTGTAGGATCAAAATTCGGAATGCCCTGGATAAGTGCGGATGCGGACTCAAATGAATACAGAACTTTGTTTAAAGCGGCAAAAGATCTTGGATTTAATTTTGTATGGCTGTATGCGCTTGAACCGATTGAAGAGAACCGTGAAGTGAGCGATTCGAACTACGAAAAATTCTGTGACGCGGCTGTAGAGTACGGATTCATGAAAAAAGAGAAGTAAATTAATGTTAAACCAAGTGAAACTTTTTCATCAATCGTCTTCCCAGCTCTTCCCTGTTAACAAGCCGGAAAAAGATAAGCAGTTCCTCTTCCCCGAATAATTTTACCGCAAGCGTAAGAATAATAATATAGACAGAGGAGAGAACAAGGTACGGAATTACGGGGAGCATAGAGAGCAGGTACAATCCTCCGCACATCAAAAACGACCATACCAGAACTTTATAACGCCCGATTGAAGGTTTATAACCAATCCTGCTTATAACTATTAATATGAAAACGAATGAAGCAAAACTGGCAATCAGCTTTGCAAGCGATGCACCGAGAAAAGAATATTTTGGTATTAAAAGAAAATTAAAACCGACATTGAATACAACCTGAATAGCACCGTAAATAAAATTGTAGAACTGCTGATTCTTAGCTATCAATACGACAAGCGTGTAAAAAGTGAAAAAGAGAAATATCTGGCACCAGTACAAGATTGAAGATGGAAGTGAAGCCGCGGCATACTGCGAGCCGAAAATTAAATTGACTAACGCATCGGACTCAAAAGTAAAAACGGCAGCAAGCACAAATGAAATAAAGTAGAGAAGTTTTATAACTAAATTTGAAAGAGAATCCGAACTCACCTGATCCGACATTCTTTTCATCAGAATTGGAAATACTGTTGTTACAATAGCTCCCGGAATGATGCTAAGCGGCATAGTTAAACGGACCCCGGCAGAATATATTCCCACATCATAAGGCCCCTTAAAGTAATTAAGTATAACAACATCGATCTGGAGAAAAATTGTCGTTAAAATTACAAATCCAAAAAGAGGCAGAGATTCCTTCAAAAGCCATCCGGCTCTATCAAGCGTGAAATTAAATTTGTAATCAAATTTTTTCTTCAGATAATAAAATGAGAGAATAAATCCCGGGATATTAGAAGCAGCATAAATTATTACAAAAAAAAGCACGGCATCTTTCATGAAAGGTATAAAAGCCACCAGCAGAAGAAGAACTAGATTGTCCAGCACTGCGAGAGTCATTGGATAATGCATTTTAAGATTTACTTTAAAAGGAGTGGAGAGGAGCTCTCTAATGTTTACCGTCTTGGAAGACAGGATTACAGTCGTAAATAAAATATTGGATAATATAATCTCTCTCGCATCGTATCCCAAGAACGGTGCAAGCGCGTTGAAAAAAACAAGCAAGATAACATAGATCAAAAATCTGAGGGAGAGTGCGCTGTTGAAAAGATGAAAATTTTCTTTCTCTTTAGAAAATTCCCGAAAAACAATAGGCTCAATTCCGAAGTCGACAAATTTTGAAAGTATTCCTATGATTGCAAGCAGGCTGCTGAATGTGCCGAACCGGGCAACGTCCAGAAACCGGATCGCGAAAACCATAGCAATCATATTGAGCAGATTAGATGCTAACTGTCCAAACGAAAGCGAGAAAACATTTTTAGTTACTTTTTCGATAATTATTTCCAGAATAAATAATTTGATCTACTCTTCCAACTGAATCTCCGGTGCAGTGACCGAAAACCGCCGTTCAAAGATAATTAAAAAGAGAAATTTTTCCTGCTTAATTACAAATACCGGTTAAATTCAGAAACGGATTGAACAAGCCAGAGACGCTTTTAATAATTTTAATTAATGAGGACGCCCGCTCAAAGCGGTTTTTTTGATACTCCGAAGAATTATTGTATATTTTTCCTTAAAATTTTATGAAAATCGATTTAGGGTGAGTATTTTAATAAAAAATTCGAAAATTTTGCCTGCCAGAATCAGTAACCGCATTGGGCTGAATGAGAAACGGGAAGAGAAATTTCTGATTATTTTCAGCAAAACGGTCAAATCGAAATTATCGGGGGAACTTTGATGAAGAATGCTCTGTCTGTTGACCTGGAAGACTGGTTTTGCGCTTATAATTTAGAGATACCAATCAGTGAGTGGGATAAGCAGGAACTGCGTGTTGTTGAAAACACCAGGCGCATTCTGAATATTCTTAGAGCAAACAACGCAAAGGCAACATTCTTCGTTTTGGGATGGATCGGAGAAAGAGTTCCCTTCTTGTTGAACGAGATTGAATCACAGGGACATGAAATTGCGACGCACGGATATTCTCACACTCTGATTACAAGTTCAACACCGGAATTTTTCGAAGAAGATTTAACGAGAGCTATTGAAGTAACAAAGAAAAACATCAACAGCCCAATCATCGGATTCAGAGCCCCTTCTTTTACAATAACCTCAGAAACTCTATGGGCTATTGATATTCTTGCAAAGCAAGGTATCAAATATGATTCATCCATATTTCCGACTTCATTTCATCCGGATTACGGAATATCACATGCACCGTTGACTATTCATAAGCGAGGCGAATTGCTGGAAGTGCCTTTAAGCTGCGTTGAGGTTTTAGGGAACAGAATTCCGTGCAGCGGCGGCGGTTATTTCAGATTCTATCCGTACAAATTTACCCGAGCTCTATTAAAAAAATGCAACAAAGACGGGCGACCGGTTATATTTTATATTCATCCCTGGGAAATTGACCCGGGACAGCCGAGAAGGAAATTATCACCAATAAAATCATTCAGACATTATATTAATTTAGATAAAACTGAAGACAGGCTGAAAAAATTGCTTTCCGATTTTGAGTTTACAACTATTAAAGAGGTTTCTGGTTTATGAACACCCAGCTTAAGAGACAAAAGGATTTTTGGAATAAAGAAGTAAAAAATTTTGATGCAATCTATTCCCACGGCAAGAGCGGATTTAACAATTGGCTCGATCAAAAATTCAGATGGGATATGTATGCAAGGTTCGCCTACACGATAAAGAATTCCGAACCCGCAGAAGGAAAAAGTTTTTTAGACGTTGGATGCGGAGCCGGCCATTACTCTCTGGAACTGGCTTCAAAAGGAGCTAAACAGGTTACCGGACTGGATATATCAGAGAAAATGCTCGCCATTTGCAGACAGAGAGCCGAAGAAAAAAAACTGGATAAAATTTGCACATTTGTACAGACTGATCTGCTTGAATATAAACCGGATGTAAAATTTAATACTGCAATCGGAATCGGATTATTCGATTACATTCCGGATGCCCTGCCAGTTCTGAAAAAAATGTGCGAAGTGGTGGATGAAAAAGTCATAATTAGCGTCCCAAAACTATGGACATGGAGGGCACTGGTCAGGAAGATCCGTCTGTCCGTTAAAGGGTGCGATGTATATTTCTACTCAAAAGAAAAAATTGAAAGATTACTTACTGAGGCGGGATTCAAGAACTTTTCGATCGAAGAAGTGGGACAGCTTTACTGCATCACTGCGCGTGTGT
>JAKAMT010000039.1 GCA_021812705.1 Bacteroidota bacterium
CCTTCGGTACAATACCCAACTCAACAGTTGGGTTTTTTTATTAGTAACTTCATGTACAATATTTAAATGTTGAGCCGTAAATTTCAATTGCTTACATTTGACCCTCAAAAAATGTGATAAGATATACGATGGAAGACTCGGGTACTTCAGAAAAACAGGAACAAAGATCTAAAAATTTCATTTACGAGATTATCGACGATGATCTGAAAACCAAAAAATGGAACGGGGATGTTCACACTCGTTTTCCTCCTGAACCGAATGGGTATCTCCATATCGGACACGCAAAATCTATCTGCCTGAATTATGGTATTGCCAGAGACTATAACGGTAAATTTAATCTCCGTTTTGATGATACAAATCCCGAGAAAGAAGATCAGGAATATGTAGATTCGATTATAGAGGACGTTAAATGGTTAGGTGCAGATTTTGAGGATAGAATTCTTTTTGCCTCGGATTATTTTGAGCAGATGTATGAGTGGGCAGTTGCTCTTATAAAAAAAAACAAAGCATATGTAGACGATTCATCTGCCGATGAGATAAGATCATCCCGCGGAACTTTAACAGAACCCGGAAAAGATTCTCCTTACAGAAGCAGAAGCGTGGAAGAAAATTTGGACCTTTTTGAGCGGATGAGAAATGGCGAATTCCCGAACGGTTCCAAAACTCTACGCGCAAAGATTGATATGGGCTCCCCAAATTTCAATATGAGGGATCCTATTATGTACAGAATAGTTCATGAAGAACATCACAGACAAGGCAACAAGTGGTGTATCTATCCTACTTACGATTGGGCGCATGGACTTGAGGATTCTCTCGAAGGCATAACTCATTCCATTTGCACACTCGAATTTGAAAATCACAGACCGCTGTACGATTGGTTCCTGGACGAACTGGGAATTCATCATCCTCAGCAGATTGAATTCGCACGGCTTAACTTGAGCTACACTGTGATGAGCAAAAGAAAACTTCTTCAATTAGTGAAAGAAAAATATGTCGACGGTTGGGATGATCCTCGCATGCCCACAGTCAGCGGATTCAGAAGAAGGGGATATACGCCGGAATCCATTAGAAATTTTGCGGAGATGATTGGAGTGGCTAAACGAGATGCCACTACAGACATAGCCCTTTTGGAATTTGCCATTAGAGACGATTTGAATAAGCACGCCCAGCGCGCAATGGCTGTTTTAAAACCTCTCAAAATTGTGCTCACTAATTTCTCAGGCGCTGAAGAACTCGAAGCGGTTAATAATCCCGAAGACCCATCGATGGGTACAAGAAAAATTATTTTCACTAACGAGCTGTATATTGAAAAAAATGATTTTATGGAGAATCCTCCAAAAGGATTTCACCGTTTGGTGCCTGGCGGAGAGGTGAGACTCCGTTATGCTTATATCATCAGGTGTGAAGAAGTAATTAAAAATTCGGACGGAGAGGTAATTGAACTTCGCTGCTCCGTTGATCATGATACAAAAAGCGGAACCGGAACAAGCAAGAAAAAAGTAAAAGGAACAATTCACTGGGTTTCTGCCGAAAATGCGGTTAAAGCGGAAGTCCGTTTGTACGACCGGCTCTTCACGGTAGACTCTCCTGATTCAGATAAAGAAAAGAATTTTTTGGATTATCTGAATCCTGAATCGTTGGAAATAATAGAAGATGCTTTAGTCGAGCCGTTTTTGAAAAATGCGAAGCCGGCGGACAGATTTCAGTTTGAAAGGAATGGGTATTTCTGCGTGGACAAAAAATACACAACAGATGAAAAATTAGTTTTTAACAGGACGGTTACACTCAAGGATAGTTGGGGAAAGATGAATTGACCGGATGCGCAAGTTCATCTTTTAATTGCGTAAATAAATCTTATTTATATGCTAAATAATTCATTGGGGAATATTAGTTCCAAGAATGTTAAAGAGATCATTAATTCAAAAATTGAATTGGATCCGGAAACCATTCAGGAACTTGATGCAATCGCTCAGCTCATTCAAGATCTGAAAAATACACAGGCGGCTCTGAGGGAGAGTGAAGAAAAATACAGAATGCTTTTTTCTAATGTCCCTCTCGGTATCCTTCATTTCGATTCCAAGGGAGTTATTACCACCTGCAACGAAAATGTACTTACCATAATTGATTCTGCATTCGAAAAAGTTAACGGACAGCTTCTTGTTGAAATTATTGACGCACACCTCCTGTCTGCAATAGAGAATACTCTTTCCGGCAAAGTAGGTCATTATGAAGGCGATTTCATCTCAAAATCTACCGGTAAAATAACTCCTGTGAGAGTAAATTTTGCTCCTATAGTTTTAGAGGATGGAATAATAAGCGGAGGCGTTGGAATATTTGAGGATATTTCCGAAAGAAAACAGATAGAAAGAATATTTTTTCATGATATAATTAACACAGCCGGAAATCTGGTTAATCTTGTTGAGCTGATCGAAGAAGATAATATAGACCAATCTGAAAAAAAGAATTTACTCAAAAAATTCGGCGAAGTTTCCAAGCGGATTATAGATGAAATCAATACACATCGCCATTTGGTAACATCCGAAAAAAGTAAAATTCAGCTGAATATTAAAAAAATAAAATCCTTGGACTTCTTAGAAAAAATAGTAAACACTTATAACCAGACAGATCTTTTCAATTCCAACTATGTAAAGATTTCCGAGGAGAGCGAAAATATCCTTTTTGAGTGCGATGAAACACTTCTTGGCAGGGTGCTGGGAAATATGATTAAAAATGCGATGGAGGCTTCGTCAAAAGGGGAAACCATCTCACTTACAAGCATTCAAGAAAATGGTATGGTCTCTTATTCAGTATCTAATTCCTCTTTTATTCCGGAAGATATTCAATCACAATTATTCAACCGCTCAATTTCTACGAAAGGGGCCGGAAGAGGATTGGGACTCTACAGCATGAAATTTTTAACGGAAAATTATCTTAATGGAAAAATATCTTTCACTTCAACTAAAAAAGAGGGAACAACATTTAAAGTAAGTTATCCTCTTGGAAGAAAGTGATTATTTTATCTTCTCTAAAGCCGTATCGATCCTTTTTAACGTCTCCTCTTTACCGAGGATCATAACTATATCAAACACTCCCGGTCCGGTGCTCATGCCGGATACAGAAAGCCGTAAAGGATGTATAAGTTTTCCTTTGCCTATTCCAAGTTTTTCTGCTGTGGACGCCAGTGCATGTTCAAAACCTTCTTTTGAAGGATCAGCCAGAGCAGCAAACTCATCACGAAGTATTTTTAACTGACTTCCGGTATCGTCTTTCCAGTTCTTTTGAACGGCAGCTTCTTCGTAAAATTTTGGCGGATCGAAGAAATAAGGAGACTTTGTTATGAATTCTTTGACGAAAGAAACTCTCTCTTTCATTGCCGATATTATTTGAACCAGATATTCATCACTGAATGAAAAATGAGAAAATTCCGAATTTTTTAATTCATCTTTCAATAGTGCAAGTATTTCTTCTTGCGTTTTTCTTCTTAGATGCTCCGCATTAAGCCAGTTAAGTTTTTCCAGATCGAAGACAGCTCCGGATTTGTTTACGCGTTCCAAAGAAAAACTGTCGATAAGTTCATTCATATTATAAAATTCTTTGTCATCACCTGCATTCCAGCCGAGCAGAGCCACAAAATTCACCAGCGCTTCTTTAAGAAAACCCTTGACTCTATAGTCTTCCACGGCCACGTCACCCTGGCGTTTGCTTAATTTGGATCTGTCGGGATTCAGAAGAAGGGGGAGGTGAGCAAAGGTTGGGCGTTCCCATTTGAATGCATCGTACAAAATAACGTGCTTGGGGGTCGAAGAAAGCCACTCTTCGCCACGGATTACATGACTAATTTGCATCAGATGATCATCCACGACATTAGCAAGATGATAGGTGGGATATCCGTCGCTTTTTATTAAAACCTGATCGTCAATATTATTGCTCTCAAATTCGACCTTGCCGCGAACGATATCGTCGAAAATAATTTTTTTATTCGGCTCTACATTCAGTCTTATAACGAACGGTACATTGTTTCGAATGTTAGTTTCAATTTCGTTTTTTGAAAGAGTAAGGCACTGTTTATCATATTTCGCCTGAGGCAGTTTTTGTTTTTGCTGCTCTTCTTTTAATTTTTCCAATCTTTCGGGCGTGCAGAAACAGTAGTAAGCGCTTCCGTTTTTAATCAATTCTTTTACATGTTCCTGGTAAATATCTAAACGCTCCGACTGCATATATGGACCGAAATTTCCTCCTGCCACTGGTCCTTCATCAAATTCCAAACCGCTCCATTTAAGCGCGCTTATTAAATTTTCAACTGCCCCTTCAACATATCTGTTTCTGTCTGTATCTTCTATTCTAAGAATAAATTTTCCATTATTCCTTCTTGCAAACAGAAAATTATATAATGCTGTTCTCAATCCGCCGACGTGAAGATATCCTGTTGGACTGGGAGCAAAACGAACGCGAATCTTTTCCAAAAATTACTCCGTATGATGATTTTAACGGTGCAAATATAAAAAAATATAGCACTTTGAGGAAAACCCGGAAGTGTAATAAAAAAATCCCGGCAAGCGGGATTTTTCTAGGAATTATTTAGCTGATATCAGCCGAGTGTATTAGTGTAGTACTTTACTTTTTCAATAAACTCTTTTGAATCGATTGGTTTAGGAATATAATCCGTAGCACCGGCTTCAAGACATTTTTCTCTGTCTCCCTTCATCGCAAATGCGGTGAGAGCAATGATCGGAGTATATTTATATTCGGGCATTTCACGTATCTTTTCTGTGGCTTCAAAACCGTTCATCACGGGCATTTGCATATCCATCAGAATGAGGTCAAATTTTTCTTCCGTTGCCATTTTTACTGCTTCTTCACCGTTCTCAACAACAACAATATTTTCAAAACTGTTCTTTTTCAAGAGTCGGGTGACTATTATTTGTGAATGTTTGTAATCTTCCGCCAGTAAGATTTTTAAAACGTTGTCTTTCGCAATAACTTCGGATGCCGGCGGGGGAGTTTCATACCGGTTTATCATAAGGTTGATTGTATCTGCAAGGTCTTCAATGTTCGTAGATCTTTTGTCCAGCAGTTCTTCAAACAGCCCTTCGATCTTTTTAAGATCTTCCTTGTAATTCTCTTTCCCAGTGTAGATGATGATCGGCAGATTGCTGAATTTCTTTTCCGATTTTATGAGTTTTATTAGTTCAAAACCGTTTGGAGCGGGCATATCCAGATCTACAATGGCAAGATCAATGTCTTTATCTTTGATCAGATTCATTACGTTAGCAGAAATATTCTCAGCAATCGGATTAAAACCAGCAGATTCTATAGCCTGCTTAACTAGATTTAGCGTGGGCACATCATCGTCCACACACAATACATTCGAATTTTTTCTGAGCTTATAATTTGTGAGAACTTCAACAAGGTAATTGTAATTTATCGGTTTGATAAAATATTCTACAGCACCCATTAGAAATGCTTTTTGCTGCTCAGGCTCAACAGAGCAAACAATGACAGGAGTATTTTTTACATTCGGATGATCGTGAATTTTCTTCAGCAGCTCCAAGCCGTTTAAATTCGGCAATTCAATATCAAGGATTACGGCGAGCAGCTTTTCACTGTTGATAATCGTGAATGCCTCTTCTTCGGAGCTTACTATTTTGGGATCGTAGCCCCATTTAGTGAGATAATTATTTAACAATTTCGAAGTGGCATAATCATCTTCTATTACAAGTACCCGGTTTTTAGTAGTGGGCTTTGGCAGTTGCGATATGCTGTTTTCAAGATTAGACATTAATTCTCCGGCAATAGTGAAAATAAATGAATTACCCCTTCCTGCGGTGCTCGAAATATTAATTTCTCCGCCCAAATAAGTTACATATTTTTTTACTACGGTTAAAATCAATCCCGAAATAGGGGAGTTCTTAAATTCTTCGAGATTGGAAATTACAAACGGCTCAAATATATTTTGAACGGTTGAATCGCTCAACGGCTTTCCGGTATCGGAGATGGAGAATCGAAATTTCTTGTCAGGCAGAGGCGCGGCAGAAATAGCAATTTGCCCTTTTTCTGTGAGTGTGGAAGAGATGAATAAAATGGTTGTTAGTATATAGCGTAGTTTCTGTTCATCAATTATAACGGGATCTTTAAGTTTATCATCTACCGAAATCGTGTACTCAAGTTTTTTATCGCCCGCTCTGTTTTTGAATATCCCGACAATCTCCTCAGTAAAATTAACCAGTTCTACACGCTTCACATTTTTGGAAATGTTGTTTAATTCTATCTTTGATAATTCTCCAAGATCGTTCAGGTATAAAAGAATATTTTGTGCCGCCCTTTTTATACTGGTTACAGATTCAATCTGCTGGGTATTTAATTTTTCATTTGTGATAATGGTTGTATTGCCAATTATCGCATTAGTGCCGGTCCTCAACTCGTTTAGAGAATCGGTCAATATCTTGCTCAGAGAATTATCCGTGAAAGAGAGTGATTCTCTGTTCGAAAGCCAATTGGATAAAATTATGCCAGAGAGAAGAACTGTTTTTCTGAAAAGATTTTTTTCACTCTCTTGAAATGCTTTTTTGAGAGAAATTTTGATTAGTAAATGTGGACTGCCGTTGCACTTAAAATTTAGACATGACTCCAAAAGATTATCGTCGGAAATTTGCAATGCGCAAGCCGGATCGGAATGAAGCGCCGCACTTTCTTGACTGTTTAAATTGCATTCTTTGCAGTGAAAAGTTGCACCTTTAAAGAAAGCTCTCCTGGCCCCCGGCGATTTACCTAAAACCTCCAATGAATTGTTAAGATCAAACTTGAATAAGACTACAGCTTTAAGATCAAATGATTTCTGAAGAAAAGAAGATATTTCATCGGGGAGAAATTCATCTCCACGAACTGAAAGTTCAGACAATTCACTGAGTCGATCGAATATTTCAAGATTGCTGCCTGCCAAAATATTCCCGAAATTCTCTGTATAATTTAATTTATTATCAAAATAACTAAATTAATTTATAGTTGAAACTGTGTTGGTAGAAATAGTTCTTTCTAAAAATTCTATCAGAGATTATCAACAAAATAACTAGTAATCTTTGTATAGAGTTGCAAAGCATCTTTGCCTGATACGCCATGGCCGTGCCCGACATAAGGCAGATAGTCCAAAGGTTTATTTAATTCAGCGCATTTTTTTACGAATGAAAGTGTATTCTGCCATACGACCGTAGGGTCGCTGGTGCCGTGAACCAGAAGCAATTTCCCATTCAAATTTTGCACGTAATTAAGAAGGCTCGCTTCTTTATATCCATCCGGATTTGACTGCGGCGTATCCATATATCTTTCGCCATACATAACCTCATAGAATTTCCAGTCTATTACTGCACCGCCGCAAGCTCCAACTTTAAAAGTATTATTCGTTCTCAGCATTAGAGAAGTGGTCATAAAGCCGCCGTAGCTCCAACCGTAGACGCCGAATCTGCTGCCGTCCACATATGTGAGCGACTTAAGATAATTTACTCCCGCCATCTGATCTTTCACTTCAACTGTCCCAAGATGCCTGAAAGTAGCTTGTTCAAATTCCAATCCTCTGTTTGCAGAGCCTCTGTTATCCAATGTGAAAACAATGTATCCTTTCTGAGCCATCATGTAAAACCAAAGAAAATATCTGCCCGATGGGAATACATTTGTTATCTCCTGATCATGAGGCCCGCCGTAAACATAAAATATCACAGGATATTTTTTGGACGAATCGAAATCGGGGGGAGTTATCATTCGGCAATATAGGTCAATTCCCTCATCATTTTTAATTGTGAATATCTTCGTATTTCCAATTTTATAGTCTTTGAGGGGATTATCTGCCGTTAATAAATTCTTAACCACTTTTCCTTTTTTATCCAGAAGATTTATTACACGGGGAGTCGACTGATTGTTGTAAGAATCTATGAAATAATCCGAGGTGGAATTTGCAATGATGGAATGCGTACCGGAGATGCTTGTAATCAATTCCATTTTACCTGATTCAATATTTACGCGGTAATAATTCCTGTCTAATGGAGACTCTTTTGTTGATACGATGAAAATATTTTTCCCACTTGCATCAAATCCGTTAATCGATAGAACAACCCACTTTCCGTCCGTAATCTGCTTTATTAAATTGCCGTCTGTATCATACAGGTATAAATGATTAAATCCGTTCCTTTGGGATTGCCAGATAAATTTATTGTCAGCGTTTGGAATAAAAGTGAGCGGTGTGAGCGGTTCAACATATTTGTCATTTTTTTCTTCGAATAGCGTCTTGTTTAATTCGCCGGTAGCGGCATCATACTTTTTCAGCTGCAAATGATTCTGATCCCTGTTTAAATGTGCTATGAAAAAATATTTTTCATCAGGTGACCAGGAAAGGGAAGTGAGATACTGATCTAACGGTTCACCGGTTTTGAGCCAAACTGTCTTGCCGGTTTCTATGCTGTAAATTCCTACTTTAACCTGGTGGCTGGTCTGACCAGTCATCGGATATTTAATATTTACAAGATGTGCAGGGGTCGTAGTCAAATCGACTAACGGATAATCCGTAACCATGGTCTGATCCATATGGTAGAATGCTATAAACTTATTCTTAGGTGACCAGAATATTCCGCCGTTAATCCCAAATTCATCGCGATGAACGGATTGCCCGTTGAGCACATTAGGATCTTTATCGTCAGTGATCTGAATAGTTTTGCCGCCCGGCAGGCTTACGAATAAATTATTATCTAAAGTGAACGCCGCCATATTTCCGTCTGGAGACAGTACCCTGGCTGAAGCATTCTCATTAACATCAATTGTTAACGACAGTTTTTTGTATTTTATATTGAAAGTATAATATTTGCTGCCGTTCCAGAAACAAAATTCATCTTTGTTTTTCCACGCGATTTGAGGAAAAGAATTAAGAGTCTTCTGGTTTATTTTAGTGAGGAATGAATTAAGATCGGATGTTTTTAGAAGCGTGTCGGTTTTAGAATTTTTAGGCGCAGAGTACAGGAGAAATGATTTATCTCCTGTCCCTTCAGACCAAACATAATTATCAGTATTCGGAATAAAATTCAGTTGCCTTAGATTTGCCGGTGCTAATTTGAAACCACTCAGCACCACATCTTCGACGGTGAACAATTTTTGCTGGGCCGATAACTGAATTATAAAAAGTACAGTAATTAGAAAAACAGCCTTCATTTTTTTCATGATTTAATCTCCGCTGGTATGAATATTTTTCTTTAAAAGAAAAAAGGGGCAAAGTAAATGCCCCTGTCTTCGACAAGCCAATTATTTTTTAGGTGTGTCGTTCCCGGGTGAAACCCTGTGAACTAAGATATTATCTATCAGCTTATATTCCTTCGCTTCTTCTGAAGTGAGATAATAATCCCTGTCGCAGTCCTTAGCAATCTGATCGTATGTTTTACCGGTATGCTCAACCAAAATATTATATAGAGCAGTCCTAGTTTTAAGCATCTCTTTAGCGTGGATCTCGATATCAGTAGTTTGACCCTGCAAACCGCCGACCCAGGGCTGATGAATCATTATCTTCGCATTAGGCAGTGCAGAACGTTTACCTGCTTCGCCGCCGGCAAGGAGTACGGCTCCCATGCTGGCAGCAAGGCCTACGCATATTGTTGAAACTTTAGACCTGATATATTTCATCGTATCATATATAGCCAGTCCGGCCGATACGCTTCCGCCGGGTGAGTTTATATAAAGAGAAATATCCTTTTCGGAATCTTCAGCCTCAAGAAAAAGAAGCTGTGCAATTGTGAGGCTCGCAATGTGGTCGTCGATTGCGGTGCCTAAAAAAATTATTCTTTCACGCAAAAGACGTGAAAAAATATCCATGCCGCGCTCGCCGCGACCCGTTTGTTCAATAACATAAGGAACCAGCTGGTTATAAATCTCGAATTTTTTTGTTAACTGAGACTCAGTGAGAATGTTCTTCATGTGAATGTTCCTTTTTCTCTTTTATAATTTTGTCGGCGTCAACTTCTTTGATCTTTGCGTTTTCTTTCAAAAATTTGATAACTTTTTCTTCGAGCAGCATTTCCGGCCGGTTGGAATCTTTGTAATACTTAACTAATTTAGCTACAGAGATGCCTGTGCTGCCCGATTCGGTTTTTGCCAATTCTTCCAATTCGCTTTCTTCCACTTTTATCGACTCTGCTTCAGCAAGATTTTCCAGAATTATCTGCCACTTTGCATTCCATTCTGCTCTAGGTTTATAGTATTCTGCGACAGCTTTTTCATCGAAGCCAGGAGTTTTATAGCGTTTGGCATTCTCTCTCTCGAGTTCAACCATTCTTCTGTGAACAGAAGCCACATATCCGGCAGGAGCTGTGAATTCATTGTTTTTGACTATTTCGCCTAGAAGATTGTTTGTTAATATTTCATCCGACTGCTTGGTATAGTATTCTTCAATGTTAGATTTAAGATATGCGTGAAGTTCTTCCGTGGTCGAAGCTTTATCTTTGGTTAATTTCTTAATTACTTCTTCAGTCAATTCCGGTTTTACAATCTTTTCCACCTTTGTCAATTCTGCAATGTAATTAAATTCTTCTTTATGAAGATCCTCGCCGTGGTAATGTTCGTCAACAAATGTGAAATTAAATGTATCACCTGTTTTCTTCCCCTGTGCATTCTCTTTTATCTGCAGATTAACTTTTTCATCGCTCAGATCAACCAGTATGTTATCGCTGCGAGAACCAACCATGGGAACGCCGTCATTATCTATTCTTTGAAGATTAACAGTAATTCTGAAATTATTGTTTTCAACAGATTCGGCGGATTCAAATTTTATCATCGGCTTTATAAGAAAATCTATTTCTCTCTCAACCTCTTCATCTTTTACAGTAAAGACAGGTTTTTCTACTTCAATGCCTTTGTAGTTTTTTAATTCCAATTTCGGTTTTATATCATACTTAACTTTAAAGGTAAGTTTTGAACCGGGTTCAAAATTTATATCGGTCATTTGAGGAGTGCTGATCGGTTTTAATTCCTTCTCGTCAACGGCGTCCCAAAATTTCTTATTGGCAATATCTTCACTTGCCTTATATTCAATTGCTTCACCGTAAAGTTTCTTAATCATGCTCATTGGAGCTTTGCCTTTGCGGAAACCGTCAATTGAAATCGATTTTCTTTCATCCTGATAAGCTTTTTCGATATCGGGAAGAATTTCGTTATAAGTTAAACTGACCTCAACTTCCTGCTGAGAGTCCGAGAGTTGATTTACTTTTATTTCCAAAAAAACCTCAATAATAATGTGTTTTATTCAGTTAAAGTGCGAGACGGGGGACTCGAACCCCCACATCTCTCGATACTAGATCCTAAGTCTAGCGCGTCTGCCAATTCCGCCAGTCTCGCATTAGTATAAAAAGGGCTCGCAAAATTAGTCAAATGGCAATAAATATCAAAGGAAACCCTTTTTGAATCGCGCAATGCATTTATGAAAAAAAACGATTATGGAATTTCTTATATTCTGTTACTAAAAAAAATATTGTGCGAATGGAAAATCTTATAGGCAAGGTTATTGACAATTATAAAATTGTTTCTCTGCTTGGGAAAGGGGGAATGGGAACGGTTTATAAAGCATACGACACAAAACTTGACCGTTACATCGCAATCAAAATGCTAAGCCCGTCCGGCGGAGGAGATCCAACACGATTTATAGAGAGGTTCAAACGCGAAGCAAAAAATCAGGCTAAGCTCTCTCACCCGAATATCGTGACGGTTTATGGTTTTATCGAGTATTCGAACCTCCTTGGTATTGTAATGGAGTATGTGGAGGGGGAGAGTCTTGAAAAGGTTATTGATCGACAGGGCAGATTCAATCTTTATGATGTTATCTATATTCTAAAACAGCTTCTCCTTGGAATTGGTTATGCTCACTCGAAAGGATTTGTTCATCGCGATATTAAACCTTCGAACATAATTTTGAATAAAGAAGGAATCACAAAGATCATGGATTTTGGAATTTCAAAATCTATGATAGACAATGCGATGACTAAGACCGGATCTAAGATCGGAACAGTTTATTACATGAGTCCGGAACAGATTAAAAGCGAGGATGTAACTAACAGAAGCGATATATATTCGATCGGGTGTACTGCTTATGAAATGATAACCGGCTCGCCTCCTTTCGAATATCCAAGTGAATATGAAGTAATGGATGCTCATCTTAAAAAAAATGCTCCCAGACTCTCAGAAAAGATGAGCGGAATTCCGGAAAGAGTGGATAAGATTATTGTTAAGGCAATGGAAAAAAATCCTTTGAACAGGTACGCTTCGTGCGAGGAAATGTTCAACGACGTTCAAACATTGGATTCTGAAGTCGCAAAATTGACAAGCTATTTCAAAAAAACTGAACCCCGCTCAAAACGTTATAAATTTTTTGCTATAAGCGCATACGTGGCTGTTGCGATTGCTTTTATTCTAGTCTCTTACTTCGTTTATAATCAGGTTGATGAACTGGTATCATCCAACGAATTGGAAAAATTTAAAAAATACAGCATACAACAGTTGTTTTCTTCAGAAGATGCAAAAAACAGAATTTCTGAAATCATAAAACTTGAAAGTCCGACACAACAGAGCTTAAATTCAATCTTTGTACGCAATGAAAAATTTGCCGCTGCGGTTGGTGATTCCGGTACCATAATCAGATCAATCGATGACGGTAAATCTTGGAGCAATATCTCATTGGGGCGCAAAATTGCTTTAACCGACCTTTATATAAACGAGAGCGGTAAAACATTTATTACAGGAGATTCTTCCGCTCTTTATACAAGTCAGAACTACTTGGATTCGCTTATACAAGTCCCGATGGAAAAAGGATATACCTTTTTCAGAACAAAGTTTGTAGATAATTCTACAGGATTTATCTGCGGAAGTAAGGGGCTCATCTTGAAAACTGCAAATGGTGGAGCTAGTTGGTACAAAGTTCAGACGAACACTAATGAAATAATTTTTGATATAGCATTTTTTGATTCGAAAAGAGGATTTGCAGTCGGCTGGAATGGAGTTTTATTGAGTACGATGAACGGGGGAGAAACATGGTCAAAAATTGATGATGCATTGACTGATAACTATCTTAAATCTATTGATTTAAATAAAGACGGTTTCGGAATTATTGTTGGCGGTGACGGCACGGTGTTGCGCACCGCAAATTTTGGGACTACGTGGGATAAAATAAAATTGGAATCGACAGGCGGCTTCCAGAAAGTGAAATTTCTTTCTGATAATATACTGATCATCGTCGGAAGCCACGGCGCAATTTTGATCTCAAAAGATAAAGGGGAAACCTGGAATTTGGTAGCCTCTAGTTATTATACAAATATGAATAGCATCTCTGTAAGTCCCTATGGTCAAATTTATATCACAGGCGTTAACGGTATGCTGCTTAAAATAAAGTGAGGATCTTTTTGGACAAGTTTATCATTAAGGGCGGAAAAAAATTAGAAGGGAAGGTCACTGTAAGCGGAGCAAAAAACTCTGCGCTTGTACTGATGCCCGCGGCATTGCTTAACACCGGAATAAATCATATCTCAAATACACCGGAAGTGAATGATATTTATACTATGATTAAGCTGCTTAAGCACCTGGGGGTTAATTCCGATTTCTCTGAACATAATTTAATCTTAGACACATCAAATATCACTAACTTGATTGCTCCGTATGACCATGTGAAGAAGATGAGAGCTTCTGTTTATGTGCTAGGACCCCTTTTAGCGCGATACGGCTCAGCCAAAGTCTCGCTTCCGGGCGGATGCGCATGGGGCCCAAGACCCATAAATCTTCATCTCGAAGCTATGAAAAAACTTGGTGCCGAGATCGTGCTTGAAGAAGGATATATCATTGCCAAGAGTTCCCGATTACATGGAGCTAAAATTCATTTCGATGTTTCTTCTGTCGGTGCAACCGGCAACGCGTTAATGGCGGCTGTATTAGCAAAAGGCACTTCAGTAATTTCAAATGCTTCAATAGAACCGGAGATAGTTTTGTTAACTGACTTCCTGACTGCAATGGGAGCCAAGATAAGGGGCAGGGGAACAACAACTTTGGAAGTTGACGGTGTTGATGATCTAGTTCCGTCTTCGGTAAAAAATATTTCTGACAGAATCGAAGCAGGAACTCTGCTTACAGCTGCAGCAATCACCCGCAGTAAAATTGAAATTGTTTACGGCGAGATAGACAATATAGAATCGGAACTATTTAAATTAGAAAGCAGCGGCGTTAAGATATTGCGCAACAATGAAATAATCGAGATTGATGCGCGTGATTCAAGCATAAAAAATGTGGATGTCACTACCGCCGTTTTTCCGGGTTTCCCGACCGATATGCAGGCGCAATGGACAGCCTTTATGACCTTATCAGATGGAACATCAACAATCACGGATACAATATATCATGACCGTTTCAGTCATGTGCCGGAATTGAACAGATTAGGCGCAAATATCGAGATCCTTAACAACAGCGCTATTGTTAAAGGTGTTAAAGAACTTAAAGGAGCTAAGGTAATGTCTACGGATCTAAGAGCCAGTGCTTCACTGGTCCTGGCCGGATTGGCAGCACACGGAATTACTGAAGTCCTGAGAATTTATCACCTTGACAGAGGTTATCAGAGAATAGAAGAAAAACTGCGTTCATTGGGAGCAGACATTGAGCGTGTCAATACCCCGGAATACTAATTTGGAATACATTCTGAAGCAAGTCTGGAGAAAAAAGCAACAGTTTTTTTATTCATTACTACTTCTTGCTTTCAACTTGTTTCTTCTCTCCCTGCCTTTGACAAATTCGCTGGGATATGAATTCTCTGCGGCAAATGGAATAGTGCTATTCTTTTTGGGTGGAGCGCTGCTTCTGAGCTTTTTAAAGACTAGAAACACACTCGTAATATCTTTATTCTTCAAGGAGCGAAAATATCTCTTTATATCTTCGTTGGTTATTCCTTTTCTAGTGGGATTTATATTCAGTCTGATAATTTCCAAATGCCCAATTCTTCCGGGAATTCTTTTTTATCTTCTGATTCCACTCCCTTCATTCTTTTTTGGTATTTCGACTGCGTACATCTCATATTTCCTTTCAAAAAAATATGCTCCGATTATTTTTATTTTATTCTCTCTGTTAATAGTTCTTTCGGCGGTCTCAGAAATATATTTTTATCCGCAGGTGTATTTCTATAATATTCTGATAGGCTATTTCCCGGGGACAATCTATGATGAAGATGTTGCACCTGGTATAATGCTGGCATTTTACAGATTATTAAACTTCGTTTTTTTTACAGCGATCACATATTACTCACTGAAGTTAATTAACAGAAAACCGCTTATTAAAATATCTTATGCAGGCGGGATATTAGTCATTCTGATTATATTTTCATTCCTAAAACCGCTACTTAACCTCGCCACAGATCTTGACAGACTGAATAAATCACTCCCAAAAACGGTTGTTTCAAATTCTTTCGATATTCATTTCAATGAAAAGCACACATCGGATGAATTGGAATACTCAGCACTCATTCATGAATATTATCTGGATCAGCTTAATATTTATTTGGAAAACAATAATCGTGAAAAGATTGATTCGTATATCTTTGAGAACCGGGAGCAAAAAAGAACTTTATTCGGATCTGGAAATGCTGATGTGGCAAAGCCGTGGCTTCGTCAAATTTATCTGAATGAGACTAATTACGAATCAACTGTGAAGCACGAATTAGCGCATATTATTTTATCCAAATATGGAACGCCTCCCTTTAAAATAGCCGCCGGTCTGAATCCTGCTTTAACAGAAGGGGTGGCTATGGCCCTGGAAAATAATTATAACGGTTATCCTCTTCATTACATGGCTAAACTTGCGGAGATAAGCGACTACAAAGCAGATCTGACAAAAATATTTTCAGGATTGAAATTCTTTTCCATAACCTCAAGCACCTCGTACATTAAAAGCGGTTCATTCATAAAATTTTTAATCGAGAATTACGGTATCAAAAAAGCAAAAAAATTATACAATACTGGTTCGTTTGAAGAAGTATATGGAAAAAAATTGAGTACTCTTAGCCAAGAGTACAATGAATTCCTTAAGAATTACCAAATTGATTTCAACCGTAACACCGCGCAATTATATTTTGGAACATCAACCATCTTCAAAAAATACTGCCCAAGAACGGCCGCCGTCGAAATGAAAAAGGGGAACGATTTATTTGAAGAAAAACGATGGGAAGAAGCATTGGAAGTATTTAAAAAAATCTACGCTTATTCCAAATCGCCTCAGTCATTGAACGGCATGATTAATTGTTTATTGAAAGAAAAGAGGTATTCGGAAGGTGAAGCGTTACTCGAAAAAGAATTGCCCTCTTTTAAATCTGCCTCATACTTTTTTTACTTTGAACTTATGGCGGGAGATCTATCGGCATTGAAAGATGATATGAGGAGAGCCGGGCTCTATTACGATTCCCTTTTAGTGCAGAATCCTGAAATCACATATACCAATGAAGTGCTGATAAGAAAGGAATTTTTGAAGCAAGGCAAAGATTCACTTAATAATTATTTAATCTCTGATGCTAAATCCAAATTCGGAAAATTGCTGAGTCTGAACAGCAGTGAGATAAAATATTTTACCTTGCCGGCTATGTTAAGTTTAGCCCCGGATGATAGGACTTTTCAAAAAGATATTTTAAGGATGTTTGCCGCAAGAATTAAAGTCATGGATAATGAATCAAAATATGCCGCATTTAAGTTCTCTCAATTTGCGCTTAAAAATAGTGAGTATGAAACTGCACGTCAGTTAGCAATATTATCATTAAATTTCAAAAACAATTTTACCTCTGATGAAAAGTATTACGAAAATCTGCGGATGATTAACTGGTTTATCAACAATAAAAAAGAGATTTCAATAAGAATTAATTGATGATGGATTTCAAAAATAAATTAAATAGCATCCCGATCCTTAAAAAAATATCCTCATTGGCAAAGATCAGAAACGAACAGATCTACCTTGTAGGCGGTTTTGTGCGAGATATGATCCTTCACCGCGCGAGAAATGAAATGGATTTTTTAGTAATTGGTAAAGGGACTGAATTCGCACGCGATCTGGCCGACAGCTTAAATGTTGCCGAAATTTCAATATTTAAGAATTTCGGTACGGCGCATTTCAATTTTGAAGGGATAGATCTGGAATTTGTAGGAGCAAGAAAGGAATCGTACAGCCGGAACAGCAGAAATCCGGTAGTGGAAGAGGGGACGCTTGACGACGATTTGAACCGGCGGGATTTCACTATCAACACGCTGGCGCTATCGTTAAATGAAAATGATTTCGGTGAACTCATAGATAAATTTGACGGTCAGGGTAACATCGCATCCAGACTTATCAGAACGCCGGGCGATCCTTATAAAACGTTCGATGATGACCCGCTTCGAATAATGAGGGCTTTTAGATTTGCGTCTCAGTTGAATTTCGAGATCGACAATCCGCTTCTCGAGGCGGCTCAAAAAATGGCAGACCGGCTGAAGATAATTTCACAGGAAAGAATTACGGATGAATTCCTTAAAATCCTAGCTTCTCCTAAGCCCTCGGTAGGATTGATCTATCTTTTTAAAACAGGAGTTTTAAAAGTCGTTTTCCCGGAGATTGATAAACTTGCCGGAGTAGAGCAGAAGAAAGAGTATCATCACAAAGATGTTTTTTATCATACATGCAAAGTGGTTGATAATATTTCTGAAGTATCGGATAATGTATGGCTCAGGTTTGCGGCATTGGTACATGATATTGCAAAACCGCAGACGAAAAAATTTATAGAAGGAACCGGCTGGTCTTTCCACGGCCACGAAGAGATTGGCGCCAGGATGATGAAAAATATTTTTACCAAAATGAAACTGCCACTCAATCAGCTTGAGTATGTGGAAAAATTAGTCAGGCTGCATCTTCGACCTATAGCTCTGGTGGATGATGAAGTCACTGATTCTGCAATCAGAAGAATGGTGGTTGCTGCAGACGATGCTCTCGACGATCTTATAGCATTGTGCCGGGCTGATATAACTAGCAAGAATCCCGCGAAAGTTTCAAAGTATTTAGAGAATTATGAAATTGTAATGAATAAAGTTCGAGATGTGAGAGAGCGTGATAAACTGCGCGCCTTCCAATCGCCGGTGCGCGGAGACGAGATTATGAGCATTTGCGGTATAGGCCCTTCTCGCTTGGTCGGTGACATAAAGTCTGCGATTGAAGAAGCTATCCTTGACGGGAAAATCGGTAACAATTATGAAGAGGCACTTGAATATTTGCTTAAAATTAAAAACGATTTCCTCAATGGGGTTGAATCATAAAATAAGCTTATTTTTACTGTAACTTTTTTATCTGCGTTTGCGTCTTAATAATCGAGTAAATAAAATTTGTACAAAAAGGAGAGATGGATGAAACGGTTATTTGTATTACTATCAGTTTTGATGATTGCACAACCGGCTATCGCACAAAAAAAATTGACTCTGCAAGATGCTATCTCAATAGCACTTCAAAAAAATACTTTGCTTATTAAATCAAAGTATAATATGGAACTGAATCAGTCTATGCTCAAAAATGCCTACGGGCAATTGATTCCTAGTCTAGGAGCGCAGGCATCCTGGAATTGGCAAAGAACAGACGATAAGGGGGGTGTTCAGAGAGACTTTTTTGGGAACACTACAAATATCCCCCCCTCAACAGCTGAAAACCGAAGCTATAGTATGGGAGTGGGAGGCAATGTTACGCTTTTTAACGGTCTCGCGAACTACGCATCCATCTCTCAAAGCAAAGACAACCTGAAAGCGAGCGAATACAGTATAGCAAAACTTAAACAGAACATTGTATTCACAGCTACAGATTATTTTTACACAGTACTTAATTCTCAGGAATTAATGAATGTCCGTGAAGAAAACGTTAAATATTATCAGAAGCTATATGAAACGGTACAGGAAAGAAACCGACTAGGTTCTGTTACATTGGCAGATGTTTATTCGGCGCAAGTGCAGCTCGGCAACGCTGAGCTTCTTTTGATTCAAACTCAGAATATATATGAGTCCTCGAAAGCGGCTTTGTTGAATTACCTTGCCCTGAATGTTCTTGAAGACTACGTGCTTGAAGATCCTTTTGCCTCCGCAAAAGTGGTTGATACAGATTCTTATCTGAAAAGATTCGACGACATTCAAACTATGGTTAATGTTGCTCTAGATAACCGTTTCGATTATAAGAGCCAGCAGCTAAATCTCACTTCTGCCAAAAGCGGGGTTACAATCGCAATGAGCGGCGTCTATCCGTCGTTGAGCGGAAACTATTCTTACGGCACAAGCGCTGTAACTACAGACGCGCTCTTTAACAGAAAGACATTCAATATCGGCCTGTCTCTTAACATTCCGATCTTCTCGAATTTCAACACAGAGACAAGAATTCAATCCGCAGAAGTTAACGTTCTTAATGCACAAGAGGATCTCTATGCACTTGAACGCCAGATAAAAATAGAAATCAAACAGACGTATTTGGACCTAGTTGCCGCTAAAAAAAGTTTGGATGTAGCTGTAAAAAATGTTGTTGCTGCCGAAGAGACAAGAAAGATTAACCAGGAAAGATATAATCTTGGTTCTGCTACTTTGCTGGATGTGTTGCAGGCGAGCAGAGATTATACGGACGCCTTGAGAAATAAGATAAATGCTGTGTATGATTTCTACAGACAGAATGACAAATTAAACAATGCAATCGGCAAATTAGATTTTTCAAAATTCGAATAAAAATATTTTAAGGAGCTAAATAAAATGGCTAACGGTAAAAAGTCAAAAAAGAAATTATTCATCTTCGGAGGATTGGGCCTTCTTTTAGTTGTTGTCCTGTTACTTGTGATATTAAGCGGAAACAAAGAGGAAGTGATTTCAGTTCAGACGGAAAAAGTTGAAAAAAGAAATATCACTCAGGTTGTGTCTGCTACCGGCAAGATTAATCCGGTTTATCAGGTAAAGATCAGCGCAGAGGCTACAGGCGAAATAGTTGAACTGCCCGTTAAAGAAGGTGATGTAGTGAAGAGAGGACAACTGCTACTTAGAATAAAGCCTGATAATTACGAAGCACAGAAAAATCAGGCTGAGGCACGTCTGGCTCAATCTAAATCTACACTCTCTTCGACAAAGGCACAGCTAGATAAAGTTGAAGCAGATTATAAACGTATACAGGAACTTTCTTCAAAGAAATTGGCAAGCGACGCTGAACTTGAAAATGCTAAGTCTATTTATCTTCAAACTCTTGGAAGCTTTGAATCCATGAAATCAGGTGTTGCTCAGGCCGAAGCTTCTTTGAAAGACGCGGTAACTAATCTTAATAAAACTATTGTTTACGCTCCAATGAATGGAACAGTAAGCAAAAGAAATGTCGATCTTAGCGAACGAGTTCTCGGAAGCGGATTCAGCCCCGGTACAGAAATGCTCACCGTGGCAGATCTCAGCAAGATGGAGGCTACTGTTGAAGTGGACGAAAACGACGTAGTCTTGATTTCAGTAGGCGATACTGCTTCTGTTCATGTGGATGCTTTCGCGGGACAAACTTTTAAAGGTGTTGTTACTCAGATTGGAAACAGCGCTGTAACAAAAGGACTCGGTACCCAGGAAGAAGTTGTGAATTTTGAAGTCAAAATTTTAATCCTGAACGCCGGTGATAAGATCAGACCCGGTATGTCTTGCGATGCAGATATTGAAACAGATAAAAAAGCCAATGTACTATCTGTGCCAATCCAGAGCGTTACCGCGAGAATCGCTAAAATAAATCAAGATGAACAGGTAGGACCAAATCAGCAAGTGCAGGATGAAAAAGCGAAGAAAGAAAAAAGCAATAAACCAAAAGAGATTGTATTTGTAGTACAGGATAATAAGGCAAAATCAATTGAAGTTAAAACAGGAATAAGCGACGACACTTATATAGAAATTATCAGCGGGCTTAAAGGCGATGAAGCTGTTGTAAGCGGACCATACCGCGCCATTTCTAAAGATTTAGAGGAAGGGACTAAAGTATCAGTTCAAACAAAAAGAAAAGGCAATGAACCAGAGAAAAAGTAATTCAATAGGAATGGAACAAAAATGAATATTATTAATATTGAACACATTGCAAAAATATATCAGGTTGGCAGCGAAGAAGTGCACGCATTGCGCGATGTTTCGTTGAAGATCGATCAGAATGAGTATATCTCCATAATGGGACCGTCCGGTTCAGGCAAGTCTACTCTTATGAATATTTTGGGCTGCCTCGATACTCCTACAAAAGGATTGTATGATTTCAAGGGCAACAATGTTAGCCAGATGAACGACAATGAACTTGCAACGATCAGAAATAAAGAGATCGGTTTCGTATTTCAGACTTTCAACCTTTTGCCCAGATCCGACGCGCTTCATAATGTTGAACTTCCATTGATATATGCCGGAGTCCCTTCATCAGAAAGAAAAGAGAGAGCAAAGTCGGCGCTTGAACACGTAGGATTAACTGACCGTATGCATCATAAACCTAACGAACTTTCTGGCGGACAAAGACAGAGAGTTGCTATAGCGCGTGCATTGGTCACGGAACCTGCAATTATTCTGGCAGATGAACCGACCGGAAATCTTGATACAAAAACCGGTGAAGATATTATGGCTCTGTTTAATGATATCTATGAATTGGGCAATACAATTATTCTTGTTACACATGAAGAGTATATTGCCGAACATGCAGAAAGAATTATACGCCTCAGAGACGGTCTGATAGAAAAAGATGAAGCGGTTGCGAAGAGATTTGTGCCAAAAAGAAACGGCGCGTCCAAAGAATAGGATCGAAATGAAAAATTTTATGTTTGAATTGAAAGAAGGTTTGTCGATCTCCTTCAGAGCAATAAGAGCTAATAAAGCCAGGGCAATTTTAACTACGCTCGGCATCGTTATCGGAATTGCATCCGTTGTGATGATGTCTACTGCAATCAAAGGAATCGACAATGCTTTCAAGACCGGTGTAGCTTCCATGGGCTCTGATAATTTATACATAGATAAATGGGAATGGTTTAATAACGATACTCCTTTTTGGCAGGTGCGCAACAGGAAAAATCTGGATCTTGCTGATTATAAGAAATATAAAGATATGGCAAAATTGCCTGTGGCTTCCGCTCCTACTGTCTGGACAAATCAGACTGTTAAATTCAGAGAGAATACGGTTGAATTTATAATTATCCAGGGCACTAATGACGACTATATCAAAACGACTAATCTGAATTTCAGTGAAGGAAGATTTTTCAATGAGATCGAAAGTAACGGGGGGCGAGAAGTATGCGTTTTGGGAAGCGAAATTGCAAAAAAATTATTTCCTAGAGGAAATGCTCTTAATCAGGATGTGAAAATTAAAGGGCACAACTTCAAAGTAATTGGTGTTCTGGCCGAACAGGGAAGCTGGGTGATGGGAAATTTTAATCCGGATAACCAGGCTTTCATTCCCATCCAGAATGTATTCAAATATTTTCAGAGCCAGAATTTTAGAAGCGTTACATTCAATGTGAGAGCGGCAAACAGCCAGTCCGTCGAAGCTGTAAAAGAAGAAGCAATAGGCATTATGAGACGGATAAGAGGACTGA
>JAKAMT010000184.1 GCA_021812705.1 Bacteroidota bacterium
GGTTCTTCAGCGTGATTTTATTCTGGGCAGAAATCAATGGGGAGTAAGTTTCATCTCGAATGCCGGAAAAAATCATTCAAAAAATTTTCATCATCAGATCGGATACATAAAAGGGAATCTGCCGGGAGGATTTTCGGCAGGGCCTGCAAAAAAAGAATTTGTTCAAAAATTAAAAATAAATTTCGAAAAACAGGACGAGTATCTTCTTTTTCAGACTGATGAAGATTATTACAGAGATGACAGAATGGATTATATAACAAATGAACCTACTATAACAGGCAATGCGACTGCCATATTTGTGTTCGGAAATCTGGCTTTTGCGAACTAATAAACCGTGTTCTGTTTTGATGCAATACTACTTTTTTTCTCATATTTAGATATCTTTCGGTTATAAAATGCGCATTATGAAGCATAATACAATTTTTAATGGCATATTTATTGGTAAAACATTCTTGTTAAATATGCGAAAGGCAGATTAAAATGAACGGAAGCATACGCCGGATTCCTTCGGGATTCTCTCTCATCGATAAAAACTGGGGAGGAGTGTATAGAGGCGGCAGCTATATGGTTGTTGGACCAAGAAAATCTGGTCGAACTCTAATGGGACTGCAATTCGCTCTTGAAGCTGCTAAAGCGGCAGAAGTGTGTCTATATTTCACACTTATGCGCCCCAAAGATCTGATGATTCAGGCTGCTTCCTTGAATTTTGATATTCAGTCTTACATGAATCAAAATTTAATAATCGTAGTAAGAGTTGCACCTCCCAACGGAATTTATGATATGTATAATTATGACGACTACTTAGTAGAGTATTTCAACGATATTATTACTGTGGTCGATCAATATAAGCCGGCAAGAATTATTTTTGATGAGATCACTCCCTTTGTAGGATTTAAAAATGTAGATTATTTGCAGGATGCGTTTGTAAAAACACTGGAAACAATTGAGGACAGAGATATTACAAGTTTGTTTGTAATCAGTGAACCTGCAACAAAGAAAGCGCAATCAATAGTTGAAGGATTAACGCAATTCGTTACCGGCGTAATCGAACTTCAGAAAGATACGGAACCGAAGTACGATCCGAATTATGTTGGAAAAGTAACTATAACTCCAAATGTCGGGCATACAGAAGGGAAGTTTACAGAACCTTTCAAGATAGAACCGTTCAAAGGAGTCACGACAGATTTTTCTCCTCCTACAAAAACTCTGGACGAACTCCCTGAACTTCCGCGTACCCGTAATTTTAACAGACCGACTCGAATTGAAGTCCCCTCAGAACCGTATGCTTTTTCGAATATCTATAATTATAACGACTTCATACTTATTCTAAATAATCAGATTGCACTATACAAGAGTACCGGGCAAAGTTTTCATCTGATGTCGGTTAAGCTTGATCCGGCATCGCAGATGAAGGGACTCCTCACCATTAATCAGCTTCAAAATGCCATACGTCTTTCTACAAGCAAGAAGGATAAAATCTGCGTTGTTGATAATAAGGTGATAGTTCTGCTAATACGCGGCACCCACAAAAGCGCGGTGGATTTAATGATTAATATGCAGCATAATCTTCCCAGCCAGGATAAAAATTATGTGAATGCAGTGCTCGATTTTATTTCTATTTACAATTCGGAAGTCGACGATTCAGTAGAAAATGCAGATTCAATGTTGGAAATAGCCATAAATTCTGATTCTGAATCGTTGCAGTATTATCAGCCGCTCAATAAATTTATTGGGTAATGAAAAAGTATTCTCAAATACTCTTCATCACATTTTTATTTTTTCCTTTTATTATTCATTCTCAACAGAGTGACTCTCTCTGGATTGCTAAATCAGACAGCCTGATAAGATCCAATCAAATTGAAGCCGCTTATAATTATTTGAATTCGCAGAAATCGAAGCTCGCCGGAGTTGAGTTGTTCGATAAAAAATTTAATTCCGTTTCATCTCTCAGAGATAGTCTGTTTGATTCTGAAATTGCAAAAGCCACGGAATTATTGAAATCAAATCCGACCGACAGAGAATTAGTAAAAAAAATAGCAGAAAAATATAAGAGCAGAAATTACCTGGACAGCGCAATTGAGATACTGTCCGAATATTTGCATTTTATCCCTGAGGGGAATGATGAGGAACTCAGTTATTTATTTTCGGAATATTGTATCTCCAATTATGATTGGTCATCAGCTTCTTCGCAGATAGATAAACTTCTCGCCCGCTCGCCAGATAATCCCGTTTATAAGTTGTTAAAAGCAAAGTTGTGCATAAGAACAGCCACTAATCTGCAGATTGCTGATGAATACTTGAAAGATCTATTCGTCAAAAATTCAAACGATACCACTATTATTCAGGAATTAATTTCACTGAAAACGCTTGAGAAGAAATATGATCTCGCTGATCAATACAGATCGATTCTCTCAAAAATAAAATCGGGCAAATCTGAGGTGCAGGCTTTAAATGATGCTGAAACAGGAAGTAAAGAAGTATCCTTTGTTTCAGGCAGACCTTTGGAAGAAACTATAGGTGACTCAACTCTCGCAAGTCGTATAAAATTTTATTATGCGAATAGAGACACGAACAAAGCGATGGCAGAATTGAAAAATGCTGAAATCAGTTCTTCATCAAATCCGAAATTATTGCCAGATCTTGCAGAAGCATACACAGAATTAAATCAGCTCGAGAAGGCTGAAAATATCTACAAACAATTGAGCTATTCGGAGAGCGAGAATACAGATAAAAATCTCGCATTCACAAGATTAATTCTTCTGGCGGAGCGGTATACAATTGCAAAAAAATATGATAATGCCGCGTCGGTTCTATCGGATATTGAAGAACGGAATCGCGACAATAGAATTGAAGAATTGAATTATACAGCGATGCTTGGTTTAACTGATGCCTTAATAAGAGACAAAAAGGAGGATGCAGCAGGTAAGTTGTTGATCCATCTCGATAAGGTAATCAAAGCAGATACGCTGCGCGGGGAACTGTTCACTAAAAATATGCAGCTCGGAGACTCCTATTTAAAGCAAAATAAATTAGATGAATGTTCGGATCTTTACAATGATCTTGACCGGAAGGCGGATAAAACTGCGCAAAGAACTTTACTGAATGAAAGAGAACTGTTTCTCGGTGATCTTTACGCTCAGGAAAATAATTACAGCTCGGCCGAATCAGTTTATAAACGGCTGATTAAAAATTCAGAAGATACTTCAATTGTGCGATTGGCAGAAGAAAGAATCAGCTGGCTTCCTATAAACAGTATGTATAATAAAAGATCTGCCTTATCAAGTATGGCAAGTATTTTTGTTCCCGTGGAATTTGTCTTAAATCCGTATTCCTCATTTTATAATGATAATAAGGGATTGAATATTTTTGAATATGGTTTTAAAACTTCCCTGGAATATTACGGCTTTATGCTGATTGGCGGATCGATCTCCCATTCTATAATGAAGAATGCGCCTGAAGAAAAAATATTTGACAGTTACAGTATTAATGGCGGATTTAAATTATCGAAACGTTTAGCTTTAAGAGGTGAGTACACCTTTTTGAGAAGTAACGATGAATCAGAAAGTAATCCTGCTAAGATAACGCTAGATTATATCTACGGGCGCGAATTTATATTTTCAGTTTTTTATGAACGCTCCGATTCCAGATTATTACTTCTTTCTCCATATTTAATTCGAACAAAGTTGAATGCGGATCACCTTTGCTGGTCGGCACAATATAATTATCAAGATCTAATTAAAATCATGAGTGAGTACAATTATTATAAAATTAAGGACGGAAATAAGGGAAACGATTACGAAATCAGATTAGGCAGAAGATTTTTCGCAAATGGATTTATGGGATACGAATATTATTTTGCTGATTACTTATTTTATTCATCACGATATTATACTCCTGAACATTTCGATACTCACAGTCTGTGGACTGAATTGTCATGGAATTATGATAAGATAAATTTCATAATTGGCGGGAAATTAGGATATGCACCGACAGATTCCTATTCTGTTTTTAAAATTTATAGCAGCGCAAGTTATCCGCTTTTAAATAACATTAGTGTTAGAGCTAATCTAAATTATGGAAACGGTTTAAGATTTAATCACGACTACAGAAATTTTTCCGCTTATCTGATGCTTTACTGGGGGGTATTGTGATCTATTTTATTTTTAAATTATTTAATACTTCAGAGCAAGGCATCCTTGGGAATTTCAATTTTCTCTTCTAATTTAATAAAACAGGTTAGGCGATTATTCTATTTTAAAACTTTAAGAATTACTTTTAACTTATTTTCTTGAAATCAGTTAGAAAAAAAGTTATATTCATCCAGCAGTTGTTTCTTAATGAGTCAAAATGGAGAATTCTTCCTTCTTGGGACAGTTTTATTGAAATAAATACGCAATTTTATCCATTTAGAGCTCAAATTGTGGCATTATGATTGTTCATTATTATTGAATAAAATATCCCAAACGGATCAATTGGATCAGAAAAATCAAAAATATCAGATTGCACTTGACAACAGAGAGCTCAAGCCTCCTAAGCGAAATCTGGGTGCAGAAAAATTAAGAGTGATTTTCATTTCAGGATTGATATCTCTTGCTCTTATTGCTACAATTATATTAACTCTTCCTCTGACGGTATTAACTCTAAGCGGTCTTTTTGTTTACTCGTCAATTGTATCTTTGGTTATATTCTTGTTTGTTCTGCTTATCCGTTACTTTGCTATCCTTTTCATGGCCTATTTTTACAATACAAAATACACTGTTCAAAAAAAGGAAGGTTACTATCCTTTCGTCTCAATAATTGTCCCTGTCTATAACGAAGGTCTAGTCTTAAAGCAGTCTATAGATTCTCTTCTCGAGATAGATTATCCCAACTACGAAATTATTATTGTCAATGATGGTTCTACAGATAACACTTCTG
>JAKAMT010000185.1 GCA_021812705.1 Bacteroidota bacterium
CATCTATTTCATTATCCGTATCGATATTAATTTTAAAATGAATTAGTCCGCGTAGATCCTTTGTGTCAAGTTTGATTGAGCAGTTCAATTTTCCTTTTGAAACCAGCGAGTCAATTCTTCTTGAATATACATTTTTTGTTATCCCTTCAGAACTTTCAGCATTTACTTCGATTTTAAATAGAAGGGCGTCAGAGGTGCCTGCATTATATGTATCATAGGATATTTCAAGTTCTTCACCCTGATTCAGAGTATCTCTGCTGAAAGAAACAGTTTGATAATTGATTCCAAGTTCAGGCAGGTCATCGTAGTCAACGCCGATAGAATTGAAGCCCGGTGAATGTTCATTATTTCCGTGCAGGTTAAAACCTACCTTTATTTGGGGATAAGCTGCGGCATCTATTTTTTTGATATCTATGTATCGACCGGCAGGGATATTTTTGATTGTATCAATCTTTCCACTTCTCAAATATCCAATAATAAACAAGTCCAGATTACCGCTCAGAGAATCAATGATTATTTTATCCCATCTGGCTGCCGGTCCGATTTTTTGCGTTATGAATTTACCTTCTCTGAATTTTCGTTCAAATACTTTTTCGATTCTTACGGCACCTCCATATGGATCTTTAAGTTCTTCTATAACATCTGCCGCGGTTCCCCCTTTTTTGGCAATCATCCCCCATGAACCTTGAAATTTCAATGAATCAATTTTTGAACTGCCTAAAGATTTTATAGACTTTTTCAGTTCAAGAGAGATATTATTGGCAGCATCGTCGCTAACCCCAAGCGCCACAATTTTACCGGCAGGGATTGAATCAATCACACCGGCCAGCTCTTTTACGGCTGCCGGATTATTGAACAAATTGAACCATTTTGAATATTCAAAATTCATATTTTTATCATTAAAAACAGCCAGTCCAATTCCGGCGAAATAGGAATTAGTAAGCTGATTAATTCCGTTCATTCCAATAACACAAGTCGAACCCGAATATGCGCCGGCCGATAAAACCGTTATGCTTACGGTATCATTGGCAAGTTCAATCCTGCCGTTTGAATATTTTGTGTGAAAATAGTCCTGCCCTGCAAAAGAATATTTATCAGTCAATAAAAACTTGGATTGATAAGATGTTATGAATGATTTTGCTGCAGAATATGGGAGCCCCGCATTTTCCAGTTTGAACCTATACCAGTACCTTTTATTCATCTTTAGATCATTTAAGAGCACAGTCGTGAACAATTTTTGCTGCTGAATTAAGCGTTCTGCCGGATGTTCAAAATTTTCATCTTCTGAAATTTGAAACAATATTTTTTTATCCGCGTAATGCTGATCGGATGGATTCAGCAGCACAATCTGATCTTTATAACAGTTCTGATTTTTATAAACGAACAAATCGCGAACCGCATTGGATGATACATTGAATTTTGTAAGTAAAGTGTTGTCAGATTCATCCAGCTCCATTATTGAATTATTCTCGTCAAGGAATAATAACAGTTCATGTCCGCCTGCCAGTTTATTCGGTGAAATCCAAAAACTGATGGTATCTCTTAAAAGCGGAAGCTCCATGGAAGTCGATTTTGAAAGCAGCGTCTCTTCATTATATTTATGGACGAACCTGATATCGAATTTTTTAACTTCAGCTCTTCCCGAATTTTTTATCAAATATCTGATACACACAGAATCCTGAGAATCGTTCAACTGTTCCAAATCAGTCAGAAGGCTGGTTTCATCCAGATGCAGATTCGGCTTATCCGGGATTTTGAGTTTTATTGCGGGATCGCCCAGAAGGCAATTCGTCAGCGTAAAGATTTTATTTAATGAACTAAATCCAGATTCATTTATAAAATCCAATTTAGTTTGAAGTAATAATTCGCTAATTGAAGCTGAAGGATTATTAACAATAGTTTTGTAAAATTTAAGCGGAGCGGTTAATGAAGTAGACATTATTCCAAATGAAGAATTACCTATATAAGCGATAGCGTCGCCGTCCCTATCAAGAAGAAATTTTTCGCCGAAGGATATAACGTCAGGTTCGGCAAACTTGTTTGTGCTGCATCCGAAATCTGTCATTAATGGATTTCTATTGATACTGTTTTTTAGCTGGGATGTTTCGCTTATGCCGTTATCCCACGTAGTCGTTCCGCTGTGCCCCAGATACGATATCACAAGCGCGCCATTCTTGATAATTGAACTGAATTGATCAGGAGTGAATGGGCCATAATCTGAACGCGGAGAAGCAATTTTATAAAAATGCACCGCATCTGCTCCGAGCGGTGCAGGTTTTACATATTTGTTGATGACAGAATCATTCACATTCTTAAACGCTGCCAATTCATCCGCTAAAGTATTATGCCCGCCGGAAAAAAAGATAAATCTTTTATTCCAGTCATCCATCGGAGAAGAAAAATAATTCTCAACTTTTTCCATATAATGAATTAATTCTTCCGGTGAATTTACCGGTATCCGCCCAACATTCATTTCCGGGATTGAGACTGAATCATCCCAGCATACAAACCAATTATCGCTCACAGGGAACCCATACGAAGGGATATGGTTTCCCCCTCCTTTAATACCCGCGTACTTAAGCCTGTTGAATTTATAATCATAATCGGCATCGCCAATGAGAGTAAGATATTTCGGCTTAAAAGCATTCCAGTTATGAGATGCTTCTTTTAAGTAATATTTCATCGATTCCGGATAAGGGAAGCCGAAAGAAAACTGATCATAAATATCTGTTATGTTAATAACTCTGGCAGTCAAACCGGTGTGCCGGCCGATTTTGTCGGCATAAATTTCAGCTTCCGGTTTAAATATTTTATTTGTTACTGCGATATATTCGGCCTGATTATCCACGTGCATCAGATTCGCAATTTTTTTTACATCAAGAAATTCAGGAGTTCTGACATTAAGTTTAGAGATAATAATGTACTGATCCCCTCCGTAAACAGTATCTGTGAAGACCGCATGATCCTTAATAATTATAAACGATTCGATTTTCTTCCTCACTGGTTTGATTTTGTAAAGTATGAGATCTCCGCTACCGGCGTTATTTATTTCTACAGTTTTGATTCCCTTTGAAAGTCCGGCATCGATTTCGAATAAGAGCGAATCATCCTTCATTGCAAGCATCTTCGGGTATTCAATTTCATACCAGTCAAGAGCCAGATAATTCGGATTTGTGCCGTTGTTGAGATTAGTGACTGACATTTTATTCTCCCCGTTTTTCAATAATCCTGAACTTATTTTCCCACTTAAAAGCACCTGCTTATACCTGTCTGCGGACTGTGAATCAATCACTGTGTCATTCATTTTGAGGATCAATTGATGCGAATTCACAATTTTATTGGATCCGCCGCTTACATACTTTACATATATTCCAGCTTCGCGTCCAGGGAATGGATCTTCCAAATCAATTTTATATTCTTTTGTACCGGTATAAATCCATTCCCAGTACCAGGATTTATTTTTGTTCCAATCCGGCAATTGATTCGCCAGCACATCTCCGTTCACCGGTTGTACCATGAGATTTTTTTCACAATGAATTGTATTCATGTAATATTTCAATGTGTCGTAAGAAATTAAACTTTCCTTTTGGATAAAGATCCTCTTTCCTTTTTCCCCTCCCCAGGTCAGGAAGAAGTAAACAGAATCCGTGTAACGATTCATAAATTCGTTATATTCTTCATTATCATCATTGATTATCCGGCAGGATTTTTCAGGATAATTCATACCGCCAAAGAATTCTATATAATCTTGCGGATCGAACGATCCGTCATCCTCCCCGTTGATGTAGAGCGGGATCTCATTCCCTCTCAAATATATTTTAATTGTCCGCGGGTCGATAGTTGAACAATTAACGCCGAGTGAATCCATATCGTGACTAGTGATTCGATAGATAGTATTTAAGGCCGTAGAGAATTTTATATAAGTCGAATTATAATCGATCCATTTTGAAGTGCTATCATACTTTTGCAGATAGTACTTTTTCTCTTTGGGGGGCTGATTTATATAAGATGGATCTTGAAATCTGAGACGAAGCTTAAGATTCTTTAAGGAGTAGAGTTTATTAGCGGCTGGATCATAATGATGAGAATTAATTTTTATGATGCCGTACCTCTTATTTCTATAATTAAAATAATTTATCTCACCAATTGTCTGCCACTCTTTTATTTTATTGTAATTACCCCCGCCTTCATAATTGGTGAATGTGACTGAAGAATCGGTTTCCAGATTTGCTTCGGGATTAAACGCAGGGATAACAGATTCCTCGCCAACGATTTCTTTCTCGACAATATCGACTGTGCAATTTTTATTGCCGTTAAGGAGTATAAAATACTGCCTGGAGGGCAACTTAAATTGTCCCGGTTTTGAGGGATCCGTAAATTCATAGTAATCCCTGATTATGAAATCATTTTTGACATTTTCAGTAAAAGCATAATCAAAATTGTTGAATGTGATAAGTGTATCGCTGCCTGTCACATTTATGCTTTTTAGACTTTGAGGAGAGCTCGTATGAGGCAGCATGAATTGGAGGAGAATGGTTAGAAGGATTAACTTTTTCATATTTCACACTTTTATTTTCTTTTTTAATACGCGAAAGATGAACAGCGGAATACCTATAAGGTAGCGGCGCCACATATTTCGTGGGTCAGAGCAGAGCCGGATGAGCCACTCCATTCCTATAGTTCTCGCAATTTTAGGCCCGCGTATTTTAGTACCCGCGAATACTTTTGTACCGTCTCCTACAGCAATAATCAGGTTGGTTTCTAATTTATTTTTATTCGACGCGATCCATTTTTCCTGCAATGGTGAACCTAACCCGACAATTAGAATATCAGCTTTACTTTTATTAATCGATTGCACCACACTAGCGTCCAGATCATTAAAACCGTTTCTCATTCCGCAGATA
>JAKAMT010000186.1 GCA_021812705.1 Bacteroidota bacterium
TTTGGACCGGAACCTTACTCTCTGGATATTTCTTTCGATGTTCATCGGGGTTTTTTCCGGTTACTTATTTCCGGGGCTTGTTAATTTCTGGAATGTTTTTCAAAGCGGAACGACAAACATTCCGATAGCCATTGGATTGATATTAATGATGTATCCGCCTTTAGCGAAAGTTAAATACGAAGAGATGGGGGATGTGTTCAGGAATTTCAAAGTGCTTGCATTGAGTCTTGTCCAGAACTGGTTAGTGGGGCCTCTCCTCATGTTTTTTCTTGCTGTTTTATTTCTGCAGGATTATCCTGAATATATGGCCGGATTAATTTTGATTGGCCTGGCCAGATGCATCGCGATGGTTATTGTCTGGAACGAATTGGCAAAAGGAGACACAGAATATGCGGCTGGACTCGTCGCGTTCAATTCGATTTTTCAGGTGCTCTTCTTTTCATTATATGCCTACGTGTTTTTAACAATTCTTCCGGGCATGTTAGGATTGAAATCTTTTAAGGTTGATATTACAATCGGGCAGATCGCAAAGAGCGTTTTTATATATCTGGGCATTCCATTTCTGGCCGGTATAATCACGCGTTATTCTTTAATAAAATTAAAGAACAGGGAGTGGTATCATAATAAATTTATTCCCAAAATTAGTCCAATAACGCTTATCGCTCTTCTTTTTACAATTTTTGTAATGTTCTCTCTAAAGGGGGAATATATAGTAAAAATTCCTCTTGATGTAATCCGCATTGCAATTCCGCTCATAATCTATTTTGTGATAATGTTTTTTGTTTCTTTTTATATGGGAAAAAAGTTCGGAGCCGGTTATTCAAAGACGGCGACGCTTTCATTCACCGCTGCCAGCAACAATTTCGAGCTGGCTATTGCGGTGGCCATTGCAGTTTTTGGAATTAACAGCGGAGAAGCTTTTGCGGCTGTTATTGGACCGCTTGTCGAGGTTCCTGTGCTTATAAGTCTTGTAAATGCAGCACTCCGGTTTCAAAAAAAATATTTTTCCCCAAAATTAATAGTTTGATTTGCGCTTAATGGCAATCCGGTTTGAGTTTTACTCATTAAAAATCTGAAAGAAGATGCTTGATAAATTTCTAATCATTTTTTTATCAGAATGATTTTAAATAATAATGCCGGTGATTTCCAAAGATAAGATGCGGAGTCTGCATTACGGATTATCTTTTTATAAAAAAGTAAACATTTTTTCTAATAAACAAGAGTTTTAGAAATACAGCAATAAATTCTGCTTTGAAACATAAACATTAGTGTGATCTCAATTATAAAAGGATTTTAAGTAGAACTTCCATTGTCACTAATGCGGAGAAGTAGTCTCAATAAATTTTTTTTGTGGATTGAATCAGTATTTTTAAAAGCCCACAACCTATCTTGTTATCATTCGTGATTATTCCGTTGGATAAAGTTTCGGCATTAATTAATTTTACTTTAATAGAAAATAGATATTTCCGAAAATACTTTTATTGGGATTGCTAATAGTCAAAGTGGCATTACATACCCGCCGTATTTGATTCAAAATAATTGGTAAATCAATTTAGCATCTCGGGTAGGTTATATTTTAAGAATTAGAATAACAAGCCTCGTTAAGTCTGTGGAAACACTATATCAAAACAACATTCTGGATTCGCTAGCGGAAGGATTATTCAGCGTAGATAAGAATTTTAAAATCCAGTATTACAACCGCGCCGCCGAAGTAATTACCGGATTCAAAAAAGAAGAAGTGATCGGTCAGTACTGTAAAAAAATATTTCGCTCTGATATATGCGAATCACTCTGTCCTATTGCAAAAGTGCTGATTGATGGAAGCGATGTATTTGATCTTGAGTGCAAATATTTTTGCGCCGGTTCCAACACCATTCCAGTAAAAGTGAATGCGACAGTCTTAAGAAACAACAATAATGAACCGATCGGCGGAGTAATATCTTTCCGCGATCTAAGAAGTTTTCCGGAATTGGATAAATGCTGGGCGGCTAAAAATTTTCACGGAATGATAGGTCATAGCAAATCTATGATGGAAATTTATGAGTTAATTTCCGAGATATCTGATTCAAGCGCTTCGGTGTTAATTCAGGGAGAAACCGGCACTGGAAAAGAATTGATTGCGGATACAATTCAGCGATTAAGCAGAAGGAAAGGACAAAAGTACGTTAAGGTGAATTGTTCTGTGCTGCCGGAACAATTGATGGCAAGCGAACTGTTCGGGCATATCAAAGGCGCTTTTACAGATGCTGTAAACGACAGGATCGGAAGATTCGAACTGGCAGATAGGGGAACTATATTTCTTGATGAAATTACTGAAATGTCTCCCCGAATGCAGACTCAGATTTTACGTGTTATACAAGAAGGCACTTTTGAAAGACTAGGAGAATCGATCACAAGAAAAACGGATGTTCGTATTATTGCCGCCACAAATCTGAATATGCAGGAAGCTATTGCAAGCGGAAGATTCAGAGAAGATCTTTATTTCAGGCTTAATGTTATTCCGGTTAAAGTTCCTCCGCTTAGAAAACGGAGAGAGGACATACCTTATTTTGTCTCGCATTTCTTGAAAAAATTTAATCATCTCTATTCAAAAAATATAACAGATATAGATCCGGATGCTCTTGATCTGCTGATGGATTATGACTGGCCCGGAAACGTCCGCGAATTCGAAAATGCTATTGAGTATGCTTTCATTCGAACAAAATTGAGAAATTCTATCGGCAAATGCTCACTCCCTTCCGATATCAAAAATAAGATTGAAACAGAGTGCAGAAAAATCAAGCCGCTTTTCTTAAAAGAAATCACACCGCACGAACTGGTTGAGCTTTTGGAAACCAACAAATGGAATCAGACTCTCGTTGCAAAGAAATTGAATATAAATAGGACAACCCTTTGGCGGTATCTAAAAAAAAATAATATTTTCTCCGATAATTAATGTTGCATCTGCAACAATCCGCTGCATCTTTATAGCTCTTTATTTGGTAATAAGATAACAGATGTGTTGCGAATTCTGCAACACCTAAATGATTTTAAGACTCCCCATCCATGAGTAGTGGATAGAAAATCAAACTTTTCCCTCAAAAAAATTGGCAAGTAAATTGAGTATGATCTTCTATGAGCCAAATGCTGGGAAATTATCATTTTCTTATCAGAGATTTTTCTTCTGCGAAAGAGGAGCTGGAAAAATCATATACAGAATCAACGCCTGATCTGCTATCTATAAAAAAATTAATTATCTGCTACACTCAAACGGACCAACTAAACGATGCTGTAAAAATCTCCTGTTCACTGCTCAATGAAGACGCCGATAGTATTCTTATCAAGGACCCGGAAAAGGAGGACTGCCCCTGTAAAAACTTAATAGAAAAACTTGAGAGCGGTGATCTATTACGAAAAAGTCTATACGATCTTTTTGTTGAACTTGGGGTTCTCTGGCTTTTCTGTGATGACAAGAAATCTTTGAGCTACTTTGAAGACGCAGCAAATCTAAATTCATCCGATACAAGAATAAATCAAATTATTTCCATATTAAAATCTAAAATCAAATTAAGAAGGAGTTAAATCATGGAGAAAGAGATTACGAGAAAAGACTTTTTGACGAGTTCTTCGAAATATGCCGTGGGAGCAGTTGTTGGAGTAATTGGGCTTGATGCTTTGGCGGGAGGTAAAATATTAGCCGGCGAAAAAGGAACAACATGGCCTCTGCCTTGGGTTACACTTGATCCCGATGAAGTCCGCGTGAAAGCTCACTGGCTTTACTGGAACGATAAGGACTGCTGCGCGGGAACTTTCGGAGGAATCTCGGAAATTTTAAAATTGAAACAGCCGGATCCTTGGTCAAATATTCCGATGGAGATCATGCTTTACGGACGCGGCGGAGGCAACGGATGGGGAACCCTCTGCGGATGTATTAACGGCGGTGCCGCAATGATCAGTCTTGTCACAGACAAAGCATCTTCGGGCAATCTTATAAATGAATTATGGGGCTGGTATAGCCAGGAATATCTGCCTACTACAACAGCGAATGACTTTGCAGTGCAGGGCAAATACAGTGTACACAAATATGATAATAAACTCGTGCCCAGTATATCCGGAAGTCCTCTCTGCCATGCTTCGGTTAGTCAATGGTGCGTTGTTGCCGGAAAAAAAGTGGGAGATACCGAAAGAAAAGAAAGATGCGCGCGAGTAACTGGCGATTGTGCCGCAAAAACTGTTCAGCTCTTAAACGCATTCTTTGCAAAAACGTTTGCTCCGACTTTTGTTACCCCAAACGATAATAAAGCATGCCAGGGCTGCCACGGTTCAACGGCAATGTATAACGTGATGACGCAAATGAGCTGCTCGCCTTGTCATTCGGATCCTCATCATGAAACTACTACATCAATTCAAACTTCGAATGAAACACCGAGCGAGTATAACCTCTCGCAGAATTATCCGAATCCGTTTAATCCTTCAACTAATATTCGGTTTTCAATTCCCAATACAGAAAAAGTGCATCTAGCCGTTTACGATATTCAAGGCAGCCTGGTTAAAACTCTTATAGACCACGATTCATACAATTCCGGCACTTATCAGACAATCTGGAACGGAATGAATGAACAGGGGCAAAAAGTGTCTAGCGGAATCTATTTTGCTAGATTGCAGACGGGCGCACGCATACAAACAATTAAGATGAACCTTGTAAAATAAAATATTCCTGTTCCTCCAAGAAGGGTCGCCTGCGGGCGGCCCATCTATTTCCAACACAAATTAGTCTAAATTCTACCGGCGTCTTTCTCTTTGCAATTTTTATTTTTGCACTCGAAAGTTTGTAAAATCATAATTATTGATAATCGATACTGATTTGGGTATGTTAAATTTTAGTTATACGGATAAAATGATATTGCTAAA
>JAKAMT010000040.1 GCA_021812705.1 Bacteroidota bacterium
GACGCGAGGATTAAAAAACAGATTGCTCAGAGTGAATTCATTTTTCAGGTACGATTCGTCATAGATTTTGTAATTATGATATGCAGCCTGCGCTTCAATGAGGAGGTTAATATTTTCTCTCAAAAGGTAATTCTCTCTCAAGAAGAAATTCATAATATCATTTCCCCCTCTATAACTGTAGTATTTGTAATCTTTAGTAATTTCTGCCGGAAGTCCTTCCGCGTAATTTACAGCTCCCCAGTGAAGTGAGCGGTGAACTCGAACTTCACCGCCAATAATAAATTCGCCGTTCGGATGATTAATGCTTAGGCGCGGAATCCATCCCCACTGTTTGTTCTCCACCATGGCGCGAATTAAAGCATTCCCCGGGTTTTGAGTGGGATGGAATCCAAATTCATTTGTGATCCTAAAGTAGGTGGTATCTGCCCAAGATCCGTCATAATCAAAGTAACCTGTGCCCAGTACGAGAAAGAGTGCGTTATTCAAAGTGATATTATTGTTAATCTTAAATTCGTTCAGTAATTCAAAATGCGGTTGAGAAAAATTCTCGATCTCATAAGGATGTCTTTCCTGTGTGTACGTGTAATTTTTATCGTCGGCTTCCCAGTAAGAATAATTAGCACGCCTGAGGTCACGATTCTTGACGGCAAATTTTGGAAGCCCGGTATATGCCAATCCATCGGCAATCGGACCGCCATAAATATTCAGTTGAGTCGTCAAGAGCGAGTCGTAACGGACTGCAGAAAAATGATAAGATTTGAAATCTGTCCAGCTCGAATTTCTGTATCCCCCGCTCATAGTGTGAGAAACTTTAGCATAGAATGAATATTTATTTTTTACCAAACCGCTTGAAAATTGCGCTGAATATTTTCGTGTATTGTAACTTCCGACCGAAGATGATATTTCAAAATTTGATTTATCCGGAAAAGTTGAAGTGATAATATTTATAGAACCTCCTACTGCCGGATAGCTCATCATTCCAGAGCCTGCGCCTCTTTGGACTTGAATAAGTTCGGTGCTTGCCAACAGGTCAGGAAAATCAAGCCAGTAGACATTGTGATCCTCAGGGTCATTTTGCGGTATTCCGTTAATGGAAACCAATATTCTTCTCTGGTCAAATCCTCTTATACTTAAATAATTATATCCGATTCCGTTACCGTTTTCGGAATAAAATGTAACGGAGGGTTGTGTACTTAGGATTTCCGGGATATCCTGATCCACGTAATTTTGCTTTATCGAGGTGCCGCTCAATTTTGAGAATGCAATTGGAGTAACACCAGAAACTCCTATAGATCCTTTTACCAGAATAGTCTGGCTTGTAACGATTTTGTTCTTCATGTATATATGATGCGATGATAATATATCTCGAACACTCATCTGAAGGTCTTCATAACCGATGCGCGAAAAATTGATTAAAGATTCCTCAGTTAAATTTCCAGCAAGACTGAAAGAACCGTCCTCTTTTGAAACTGTTCCGTTTCCGGTCCCTGCCAGAAGGATGCTTACATAATTTAAAGGTGACCCGTCAAAAGAATAGATTTCCCCGTTAATTTGATGAATTTGTGAGAAAGTGTTGGAATAAGTGAGGGTAAAAAGAATAATTGATACTAGCATGTACTTCATTTTATTTCTCCTTTATTTTAAGAAATAAAAAAGCCGTTTGGAAAAACGGCTGTACTCTAATATCTAGTACCGTTTTCCTACGCTGGCATTATCCAGATCAGGTTTAAGGGTTTGTTCTCAGCAATTCCACCATTAACGGAATGCACCCCTAACAGCTTTTTTATTTTATATGAACGAAACTATTTTTTGATTTTAATTTTTTGTCCCGGTTTCACCTGATCATTCGGCAGCTTATTCCACGCTATCAGATCTGAAACATGAACTTTATAATTTTTTGCAACCGACCAGAGATTTTCACCATCCTTAATCACATGTGTAGAGGTCTTACCGCTAACCTCTTTATTAACTTCGTGTTTCTTCTCAGAAGACGCAGTTTTTGAAGCGGATTCTTTTTTTGTTTTACCTGACTTCACCCTAGGCTCAACATCAGAATAGATTGTAAGAGATTTTCCTGCCGTAATATTTGTATTTTTAAGATTGTTCCATGATTTTAGATTAGGGACGGATACATTAAATTTTTCGGCTATCTCGCTTAAAGTTTCCTCGGGTTTGATAGTGTAATGAATCACGTTTGCATCTTTACGCGTGGTATTATCGCCTATTGATGTTTTTACATCCTTCGAGTGAATAATTAGCTGTTTGCCGACAGCAATTTTATTTCCGGAAATACTATTCCAAGATCTCAGCTGAGCTATTGAGACATTGAATTTCTGAGCTATCTTTCCGAGAGAATCACCCTTTTTAATCTTATACTTGGATGTTCTGCCGGAAGCCAAAGAACCCGCACCGGATGATTTTCTAGATTCATCCGGATAGATCATTAATTTTTTACCTTTGCTAACCCGATTGCTTTTCAGATTATTCCACTCTCTAAGCTGGGAAACAGAAACGCCATATTTTACAGCAATACTGTTAAGTGTTTCTCCATTCATCACCTTATGCTCTACACCGGAATCGCCTGAATTCACAAACACAAGATTATTCTTCTCGGCAGCGCTCATATTATCAATCGATGCAAAATATTCCAATTTGTCGTTCGGCACAAAGATTTTCAGCTCCTGACCTACTCTAACTGTGGAAGTATAAGGCAGGTTATTCCAGTTTCTGATGTCGGATACTCTTACTTTGAAGAGATCGCCAATTTGAATCAGATTATCATTGCTTTTAACTACATACTTAACAATTGATTTCCCTTCAGGAGCGATATATTCAATTGAATCACCTTCAGTTTCCTGATAAATCTTAGCGAACTTACTCTGATCACTCGCATTTGTGTATTCAAGTTTATAAGACGGATTTTGATCTAGAGTTTTAAACTCATCTTCAATCGCAGGCAGTATATCGGAATTGACTACCAAATCATCGGGACTGAATTTTGAGACCGGGATTTTCAGTTCAGTGCCGGCTCTCAACCGGGCTCTCGGAGAGATGCCATTCGATTCAGCCAGCATCGAGATACTTACATCATATTTTGATGCTATAGTTGATAATCTTTCGCCGCCTTTAACAACATGTGTTACATAGAGTATCTTTGCATCTTCGGGTATAGAATTAAAATTCTTAACAAAAGATTCGTACGATTTTGACGGCACGCGTAGAGGATACCCTCCATAATAATTTGCCGGAGTGCAGTTTTGGGTAAGTTCAGGATTCATCTCTCTTAGAAGTTCTACACTAATGCCGGCGCATTTAGCGAGAACATTAAGATCGTAAGCATCGTTAATCTTGTGTATCGTATATTCATGAGGTTTTTCGTACTGAATTTCCGTGAATCCGTACTGTTCCGGACGGCTGGCTATAAGAGTAATAGCAATATATTGCGGCACATAATTTCTTGTTTCACGAGGAAGGAATCTGCGGAGTTCCCAAAAATCGGATGAGCCGGCTCTTCTCATAGCTTTACGAACTCTTCCCTCGCCGCTGTTGTACGCTGACAATGCGAGATACCAGTCTCCTAAAGAATAATAGAGATCGCGCAAATGTTTTGCCGCAGCTAGAGTCGCTTTTTCAGGGTCACGTCTTTCGTCTATATTGAAACTTACATTCAGATCATATAAGCGTGCTGTACCTTTAATGAACTGCCACATGCCTACTGCTTTAGCCCATGAACGCGCATTCGGATTAATTCCGCTTTCGGTCATGCTCAAATAAATCAACTGTTGCGGGACTTTTTCATCGCCAAAAATCTTTGCCATCATAGGGAAATATTTACCAGATCTGGAAAGCCAGCTTTCGATGTAATGTCTCCCCTTTCCCGTAAAATATTCAATATATTGTTCAACATAACGGTTAACTTCGAGCGGAAAATCACCAACGACCACAGTAGAAGAAGGACCTTTATCAACTTTTGCAATTGTAGTATCGTCTTCTGCAATAACGTCAGGAATTTTTCTGCTCATCCATTCTTCAAATGCACCAATCGATGCATTTTCCGGGAGTTCATCGAGACTCTCGACATATTTTTGATAATCTTCAACTATCGCATTCTCTAATTCAGCATAGGTAGTATTTTCATCTATGTTCGGATAATAGCTAAGTTTATTTATCGTGGATAATGCCGATTCATAATAATTCAAAGTCTCTACCTTGAATCCTAATTTTTGCTGGTAGAGTGCATTAACGTAATCTTTGCGGGCATTCTCCAGCAATTCGTTTATTCTAGATGTAGAGACAACATTTTTTGTAGTGTCTGCCGGAGCGGTACTTAGAAATCTTGATGAAGGAGAAGTAGAACTGCATGAAGAAAAATAGACAATAGTAAGCATTGCAATCGGTAAGAATAGCAGTTTTTTCACGCACACTCCATTTTCTTGAATTTCGTTCGCAATTTAATTCCTTAAAAAGGGATTGTCAAGTTAGTTTATGATATAGGGCAGGTTTAGTATATGTAATTAAAGAAGTTAACTTTTAAAATAATTAAAGAGGGATGTTACAATGTTTTTTCTTTGGATTAACATCCACTTTGGTTTTAAGCAGCTGAAATGCTTGGATTATTTTGACCCTGGTCTCGCCAGGAATTATTACCTCATCTATGTAGCCTCTTTCGGCTGCGATGTAGGGATTAGTGAACTTTTCAATATACTCTGATAATTTTTCATTCAGCTTTTCTTCAGGATTATTTGAAGAAACGATCTCCTTCTTAAAGATAATTTCCACTGCCCCTTTAGGACCCATGACAGCAATTTCCGCACTCGGCCAGGCGAAATTGAAATCTCCCCTTATATGTTTTGAATTCATAACATCGTAAGCGCCGCCGTAAGCTTTTCTAACAATCACAGTCACTTTTGGAACCGTGGCTTCACAGAATGCAAAAAGTAATTTCGATCCGTGACGGATAATTCCGTTCCATTCCTGTTCCGTACCGGGCAGAAATCCGGGCACATCTTCAAGCACCAGAAGAGGGATGTTGAAAGCATCGCAAAATCTAATGAACCTAGCCCCTTTTACAGATGAATTTATATCTAACACTCCTGCCAGAACATGGGGCTGATTTGCTACTATACCAACAGAAACACCACCCACTCTTCCAAATCCGACTATTATATTCTGAGCGTAATTGTCATGAACCTCTAAAAAATCTCCTTCATCCAAAAGCAAATTAATTATCTCTTTCATATCGTACGGTTTATTCGGATTATCCGGAATAATTGAATCTAATCTTTCATCAAACTGCGGTTTTGTAAAGTCAAAATCTTTTTCCGGCGGAGTATCTTTCCAATTGAGAGGTAAAAAACCGATAAGTTTTCTTAAATTGTCGAGGACTTCAACTTCGCTGTCGAAAACAAAATGCGCCACGCCGCTTTTTGAAGCATGCGTTTCCGCTCCGCCCAAATCTTCAAAACTTACCTCCTCATGCGTAACAGTTTTGACCACATTCGGGCCGGTAACAAACATGTGGCTTGTATGTTTTACCATAAAGATGAAATCTGTAATAGCGGGAGAATATACTGCGCCGCCGGCGCATGGGCCCAATATGGCGGAGATCTGCGGTATAACTCCCGAAGCTAATGTATTACGAAGAAATATATCCGCATAACCACCGAGGCTAACAACTCCTTCCTGAATTCTCGCTCCACCTGAATCGTTAAGACCTATTACAGGAATTCCAAGCTTCATGGCCATATCCATAACTTTACAGATTTTTTCTGCATGAGATTCCGAGAGGGATCCTCCGAAAACGGTAAAATCCTGACTGAAAAGCGCAACCTGTCTGCCGTCAATTTTTGCAAATCCTGTAACCACACCGTCACCGGCATACTTTTGATTTTCCAAGCCAAAATCATGTGAGCGGTGTTTTACGAAAAGATCCAATTCCTGAAATGTACCTTCATCTACCAAGAGCTGAACTCTTTCTCTTGCGGTCAATTTCCCTTTTTCATGTTGAGAATTTATTTTCTCCGAACCGCCTCCAAGGAGCGCATCGGAACGCAATTTTTCAAGTTGTTCAATTTTATTCTTCATCAAACTTTCCGTGTGTAAGCAAATTTATTATTCTACATCAAATTTTTTAATTTCAGTTATAATCTTCGTTTTAACCGAAATATATTCATCTGACTTTTTAATCGATAAGTCTCGTTTTGCGGGAAGGTCAACTTCTGTTTTGTAAATTATCTCTGAAGGTTCATTACTCATTAGAAATATTTTATCCGATAACATCAGAGTTTCGTCTAAATTTGAAGAAGCTAAACAGAAAGTGGTACCTTTAGTTCTATTGATGTCGATGATTAGAGAATACATTTCACTTTTTGTTTTATTATCCATCAATTTGAAAGGATCGTCCATAAGAATCAAACCTGGTGATTGCGCAAGAGATCTCGCCAGAGCAATTCTGAATCGGAATCCGTAGCTTTTATTATGGGGATGAAAAGATTCATATCCTTCCAGTCCAGCCAGCTTGATCATCTTTTCGACTGATTTCAAATCGTAATTAACAATTCCCAGTTTCACATTGTCGAAAACATTGTACCATGGGAAGGATGATGGTTCCGTTGGGATATAAATTATTTTTTCCGAATTCGGATTTAAGACCGATCCTTCCGTCTGTATTTCAAGTCCCGAAATTATTTTTAGCAGGTAAGAGGGTCCAGACCCGTGCGGTGCGTAGAATGAAGTTATTTTAGATTTTTGTATTGATGCAGATATACTCTTAATGATATTGGATTTGATACCATTCTGCCCGACGAAATCTTTCGATATATTTTTTAATTCAATCATTTACGCATTCCAGTGGATGAATTTTCTTTTTATCTGCGCAATCATAAAATCACCCAGCCAGATAATTATTGCAGTGACAATAGCTAATGCATAAAGAGCAGTAAAATCATTATATGAATATGCCGTTCTGTAAACTTGTCCAACTCCGTGAGAATTGCCGACAAATTCATACATCAAAATCAGAAGCCATAAACTGTAATTTATTTTTTTTATTTTTTCAAAAAGTTCAGGTTGGGCGGAATTCCAGTATATTTTCTCCAATATCTCGGTAGGAGTAAGATTTAGATTTTTCCCAACCAGTATGTACTCCTCTTTCACTCTTTTTGACTCATTCAGAAGTTCATGAAGCATCCAGAAAGATGAAACGATAAAAGCGAAAACAAATTCACCAAGAATATTTTGAGGAAACCAGTAATTGAACAGAAGGACAAAAAATAAAGGTGTTAAGAAGATGAAAGCGCGAAGCATGGACAATGATCCCTCAATTCTTGTTAAGAATTTAAGATACCCCGCCACTCCAAGATATAGATGGATATAAGCGCACAGAATTGAAAGATAAACTACAGAGCCGGAGAGAGTTAATGCGTACACAAGTCCGTATTCATTCCAGATATTCTCCAGAGATTCAAAAAAAAGTGTCGGTTTTGGAATAACTTTATTTATCGGCAGAATGAATTCGAATAGTGCTATATAAACAAAAAGAAGTGTGACAAAAAGGATTAACTTATTTTTTAAAGGTTGTTTTTCTTTCATCTTAGAAGAGTGATCTCTTATGGTTCATTTTAATCGTGAATATATCTATTGAAATCGGCTAAATCAATATTCATTATTTCAAAAATGGATTGTAAAGTTTTTCCTCTTTGATAGTAGTTCTCGATTCATGACCCGGATACAATGTCACATCATCGGGTAAAGTGAATAATTTTGTTTTTATGGAATCAATGAGAGTATTATGATCACCTCCCCATAAATCAGATCTGCCAATGCTTCCCTTGAATAGAACGTCTCCCGTAAAACAAATCTTTTCAGTCTCAAAGTAGAGGCAAAATTCTCCCGGAGTATGACCTGGAGTGAATAAAAATTTCCCCTCATATTTCCCAATCATAAGCGGATCAGCTTCTGATATGAGCTGGTCCGGCTGAGGCGACTTTTCTAAAACAACCCGATAATTTTTAGCTGCATCCATCATAAGTTCAAGAAGTAAAACATCTTTTTCGGGCGCAAGGAAAACAGAATTATATTTTGATTTGATATGAGCGTTTCCGAAAATATGATCTATATGGCAATGCGTATTTACAAGATACTTTAGAATAATATTATTTTGAGCTATAAAGTTATCGAATGCATCCCTTTCCGGCTCATCATAGCAGCCGGGATCTATAACGGCACCGGTAAATGATTCTTCGTCCCAAACTATATAGGAGTTTTCTACAAAAGGACTAAAAACAAAGCGGTGAATTTTGAGCATCATTTCCCTTTGAAATTTTGTTTCACTCTGCTGCTCAATTTTTGCATAAAATTTTTGTAATTGTCCATCGTCTCTTCAATTGAATCCCCGCCAAATTTCATTAAAAAATATCTGGCGAGTGTCCAAGCCGTCATAGATTCCGCAATAACTGCGCAAGCGGGCACAGCCACAAAATCACTACGCTCTCTTCTTGATTTCACATTTTTAAAATTCTTAAGATCGACAGAATTTAGAGGTGTCATCAAAGTTGCAATAGGTTTCATGGCTCCGCGGAGAATTATAGGCAAGCCGTTTGAGATGCTTCCTTCTATTCCGCCGGCATGGTTGGTTTTTCTGCTGAAATTATTTTTTTGAAAAATAATTTCATCATGAACCTTGGAACCGTAAATCTCTGCTGATTTGAATCCCATTCCAATTTCAACTCCCTTCACTGCCTGTATAGACATGACTGATTTTGCGAGCTCGGCATCAAGCCGTGAATCGATATCCATAAAGCTTCCGAGTCCAGCAGGAACTCCCGTAGCTACAACGAAAAAAGTGCCTCCGAGCGAATCGCCCTTTTTCTTTGCATCTTTAATTTTGCTTATAATTCTTTTTTCTTGAGATGAATCGAGAACGCGCACTGGGCTGCCGTCGGATACTCTGTTAATATTTTCTGCGTGAAAGTTTTTCCCTAATTTATTTTCAAAAAGATTCTCCGAATAATTTGCTTTGGCATAAATTCCTCCGATACTCTCAACATAACTTCCGATTTCAATGTTAAACTGTTTGAGAAATACTCTGGCAACCGAGCATGCAGCTACTCTTGCAGCCGTTTCCCTAGCGCTTGACCGCTCAATAGAATTTCTTATATCGTCATAATTGTATTTCAACGTGCCGTTCAGGTCGGCATGACCGGGACGCGGGACAGATACTTTTTCCGTATAAGGATGATCCGCCTCGCTGCTCATAGCATCTTTCCAGTTTTCCCAATCATTGTTTTTTATGAACAGAGAGATTGGTGAACCAAGAGTTTTCCCAAACCTAACGCCGGAAATAATTTCCGCGGTGTCGGTTTCTATTTTCATTCTCGTTCCGCGTCCGTAACCCGACTGCCTTCTTTTTAATTGTGTATTAATCTCTTCCGAATTCAAACTTAGATTGGACGGAAATCCTGAGACTATGGCCACAGAGCCTTTGCCATGCGACTCGCCGGCAGTAACAAAATTGATCATATGATATTTTTAATGTTAGTTTTTTTACAAATATAAAAAAAGCGCCCTTTAATTGGGCGCTTTCAGGAAAATTATATGCAATTATTTATTGTGGAATATCAAGTCCCACCAAACGGGAGTTTCCGTTATTATCAACAACTTTAAGAAGAACCGCTTGTCCTTTCTTTTTATCGAATGCAGACTGGAGTTCCGATACACTATTGATATTCTTCCGATCGGCTGAAACTATGACAGCGCCTGCGAATAATTTTTGGTTGTATGCTTTCCCGAAATTTTTAACCTCTGTTACTATTACACCCTCTTTCACTTTATACTCTTCAAGTTCATCGCTTGTCAAGTTTCGGCAGGTCATTCCAAGTTTGTCGAAACTAATCTCCTTCGAGTCCAGGTCTTTTCCTTTTTTCATTTTACCGGATGCTTCAACAAATTTAGAATCCTTCGAATCTTTTGCTTTCAAGGTCACATTTCTTTCAATCTCTTTTCCGTCCCGGAAGAGAGTAAGTTTAACTACCGTCCCGGCTCTTTTCGAAGCGACGAATGACTGCAGTTCATTAGGCTGATTGATTTCTTTGCCGTCAATTTTTAGAATTACATCTCCCTGCTTAATATCAGCCTGGGAAGCAGAGCCGCCTTCAACAATATCCTGAACCATTACGCCTTTAGGCTCATCAAGACCGATCGCCTTCGCGGTTGAAGCATCAACTTCTCCTATACTCACACCGATATATCCGCGGCTGACTTTTCCATTTGCTATAAGATCTTTTGCAACAGATTTGGCAAGATTTACAGGAATTGCGAATCCGTATCCGATATAGCTTTGAGTCATTCCATTGGTAGCAATGGCGGAATTAATTCCTATAACTGCTCCATTAAGGTCTACTAATGCACCTCCGCTGTTACCGGGATTAATAGCAGCATCTGTTTGAATAAAATCTTCCACAGCATACTGATCTTTATTGATATTTATATTTCTGCTTTTCGCACTTATTATCCCTGCTGTAACAGTTGAAGTGAGAGATAGAGGATTTCCGATTGCCATAACCCACTGTCCGACTTTCAGCAGATCGGAATCGCCCAGATAAGCAGCGGGAAGATTTTTCGCATCCACTTTAATAACGCCGAGATCTGTAAGCGGATCAGTGCCAACTACAGTTGCATCCAGAACTCTTTTATCATGAAGAGTGACTGTAACCTGTTTCGCATTTTCTACAACGTGATTGTTAGTTAAAATATAGCCGTCTTCTGAGATAATAATTCCGCTGCCGCCTCCCTCCTGCTCCTGAGGCGCATCGTTCCCGAACGGCATTTTGAAGAAGAAATGGTAAGGATTGTTACTGCCCTCATCTTTCTTTGGCGCTGCAACAACTGTTATCTGTACTATGGAAGGTGTTACTTTTTCAGCAACTTGAACGAAGGCATTATTAAACGCAGAAGCATCCGCGTTCAACTGCTCAACGGGAGGCTTACTGGCCCCTATTTTAATTTCGCCATAACTCGGACGAACGAGGCCGAATCCGGAAACGAGTACGGCGCCGAACACAATACCTGCGAATATCAATGAGGCGGTGCCTAATAGATTTTTCTTGCGCATATATTTATCTCCTGCTTTGTTTTAATTTAATAATTAAAATAATTGTTTCTAAATTCCATTTAATTCAATCTGAAAGATTTGATCCCTTTAAATTCATGCACATGGTATGACAAGAATCTTTCGAGCATAATGATAATAGTATCCAAATCTTTTTCATTGCATGCAATCATTTTTTGTTTGCTGTTTAGACAAAAAAGAATGTTAAAAAGTTCCTGTGTGTAATTATAATTTATTAACCTCTCCGTTGAACACTTGCCGCACATCAAGCCTGAATCGTAATTAAATCCTACGCCTCCGGTGGCATTTATCTCATTGCCGCAAACATTACACTGCCTTGTCTGGAATTCATACCCTATCTCTTTAAGGAAAAACAGGAAGAATTTGATAAAATATATTTTAGGATCTTCCGTTGTCCCGTCTATAAGGTCAAAGATTTTTACAGTCCCTTCAAACAGCTTGAGATTGTGGTCATTCTCGGAAAGCATATGGGAGAGGAGTTCAATAACTGCTGACGCGGAAAAATATTTTTTATGATCTTCCCTGATGCCTGAATAATATTTTATAAGGTCAATTTGCGTGACTATTTGTATGTCGCGGTTTTCTTTTTTATAAAGCACAATCTCGAGCAGATTCATCGTATCTACCAGTGCGCCGGATTTCGATTTAGATGAACGCGCGCCTTTTATAATTGCCGAGATCCTTCCGAATATTTCCGTGTAGAATTGAGCGATGCGGCTTGTATCCCCGAAATCAATTTTGCGAAGAACAAGAGCCCTGGTTTTAATTATCTCGGACATTGTTAAAAATGATATGGCGGTTTGTAAACTTTTTTATCTGTAATTATTGCGGTAATAAGAGAATTTGGAGTTACATCGAATGACGGGCAATAAGCGCTAAACCTCCCGTCTGTTATTTTATGCTCGCCAATTTCAATCAATTCTTTTTTATTCCGGAGTTCGATAACGATATTTTCGCCGGACAAGCACGATCTATCGATGGTAGTTTCCGGCGCGGCAATATAGAACGGTATTTTGTGGTAATTACAAAGCACGGCAAGATTGTATGTGCCGATCTTATTTGCAGAGTCGCCGTTTTTCGCTATGCGGTCTGCGCCCACAATTACCAGATCAACTTTTCCCTCTTTCATTAGGACAGCTGCCGTCGAATCTGTATTTATTGAGAACGGAATTCCATATTTGTGAAGCTCCCAAGCAGTCAGCCTTGAACCTTGCAGAAGCGGACGTGTTTCATCTGCGAATACATGTTCAACTAAATGCTCCTGAAATGCCTTCCTTATTACATTCAGCGCCGTACCTTCACCGCCGGTTGCCAATGCGCCTGTGTTACAATGCGTAAGTACGTTCGACTTATATTTAAAAATCTGAAGCCCATTGAGTCCTATTCTTTCACACAATTCTATATCAGCATAATGGATTGAAACAGCTCCTTTAATCAGCTGAGCATATAAATCCTGCGATCCGGAGAAGCTGTCATAAATATTTTTTATTTCATTCAAAGCATAGAAAAGATTTACAGCGGTAGGACGCGTAGCGGCGAGTCTGTCAAAAGCTTTATTGAATATTTCATTTTGATTTTCAGCCGGGACATTTTTTAAAGCCAGTGCAAGCGCGTAAGCAGCTGCTATCCCGATTGCAGGCGCACCTCTTACTTCAAGACGTTCTATTGCGATGGCAATTCTTTCCGGAGAATCCGTGACAATCAATTCTTCTGCAAGCGGAAGTTTTGTCTGATCGATTAAATGAAGCATTTCTCCATCAAACTCGATAGCCTTTATCTTATTCATCAGCTAAAGCTCGAAAGTTCTCTGAACTCAATAAACCGGTTATGAATTTCAAGATAGCTAAGGTCTTCCAATCCTTTAGTCGAAAATTTTTCAACGCAGAAAGAAGCCATAACGCTTCCGTAAATGACCGCCCTTTTCAAATTGTCGAAGGAGAAATCCCAGTTTTTATGCAGATAGCCGCTGAACCCGCCGGCGAATGCGTCCCCCGCTCCCGTCGGGTCGAAAATATTTTCCATCGGATAAGCCGGCGCAGAAAATATCTGATCATTCCCGAATAGAAGAGCCCCGTGTTCACCTTTCTTAATTATCAGGTATTCAGGTCCCATCTTGGAAATTTTATGTGCGGCTTTTATGAGATTCGGTTCTTTAGAAAGCAGCCGTGCTTCCGAGTCATTTATAATAAGCACATTAACTCTCGGCAGCACCTTAAGCAGATCATCTTTTGCGCCTTCAATCCAAAAATTCATTGTATCGCAAACAACGAATTTTGGTTTTTCCAATTGATCCAGAACCCTGCTCTGAAGTTTTGGAGCAATGTTTCCGAGAATTATAAAATTGCTTTTTCTGCTTTTCTCAGGAATAACTGGATTGAATTTTTCGAATACATTGAGGTCTGTAAAAAGCGAGTCACGGACATTCAGATCGTAGTGGTACTTGCAGCCATATCTGAATGTTTTTGCCCCTTCTACCACCTCCAAACCCTCAAGATCTATGTTATGATCTTCAAGCATCTTTAGATGCTCTTTCGGAAAATCGTTGCCAACTATTCCGACGATCTCAACTGGACCCGAAAAGTAGTTTGCAGCTAGTGATATATATGTTGTAGAACCGCCCAATGCATTTTGAATTTTATCAAAAGGAGTTTCGATATCATCGAGTCCTATAGACCCAACTATTAACAGTCCCAATTTATCCTCAATGTTTTGTTATTAATTTGCTGCGGAAATATAAATAATTAGAATTGAAAAACATTTCTCTTTATAAAGTTATTTCCACAAGATCAAAAAAGTTTTTTTTGTCTATGAAGTAGTCACAAATAATATTGAGCGAGCGAATCTGGCCGGGCCATACGAGCATTTTTTCTGCATCCTTCCGAGTCACCCATTTGAATTCGCAGTGTTCTTCAGAAATACGGACTTCATCATTCATGTTAGCCAGAGCGGCAAAGACCGGTATTAAATAAATTGAATCATACTTTTCCGAATAGAATGAGTTAACATTCGGCACAATCCAAAATTTCACAGGAGTTATGCCTGTTTCCTCTTTAATTTCTCTCAATGCAGTCTGGAATGCTTTTTCGTTTTTTTCGATTGATCCGGTCACCATCTGCCAGAGACCCGGATATATCTCGGTCTTGGCCCGCTTTAGTAGCAGGAACTCAAGTTCTCCTCCATTATTCCTGAAGATATGCGCTTCGATCAAATTTGTTTCTGTTTTCATTTGGACCGTAAATAAATGTTAGAAATAAGCCCTTGCTTCGCCCCGGAAAGTATGAACAACTCTAGACGAGCCGAGAATTCTTGCATCGTAGCTTAAGGATGTCTGCACAAAATTCGAAATCCTGTAATCGAAAAACAAGCGTACGAAGTAATTCTTGCCTATCACATTTCCTCTGGTTATCTCAAACGGCAGATCATTAAAACCGGATGCCGATATTAATTCCGTCCTTTCGAGTTCCATTCTAAGTCTGCCTGTATTCTCAAATGAAATATTAATTCTCGCAGAAACTGAATTCAGATCCACTGTGTTTGGAATGACATTTTGATAATCTGTGCTTTCTCCGGCGGCTATTTTAAATCCCACTTCAACATTTTTTTCAGGGCGGTAAGAAAAATCAGTAGAGATATCATTCCTTTTAATCTGGCGGGCTTTGTTGATTACAGAAGGCGAGATCATATTATCTGTCTGGCTTATAAATTCTGTTTGATTGCTGATCTCGTCAATTAATTTTATTCTTAATCTGAATCCTCGTTCGCGAAAAAATCCTCTCTCGTTTCCCGAGCTGAATTGGTTGAATGATCTCCGCTGGAGAAACCGTATCCGGAAAGAGAAATCATTGCTGTTTTGAAACAGATTAAAATCGTTTTGTAAAAGTTGACTTCCTCTGATTGTGGTTGAATCATTCAGGAACTTTGAGAGATTAAGCAGGTACAGATCTTTGATATTTTCGCTTTTGCTGTTTTCTTCCACTCGAAAAGAGAGTTCATTTGAGACAGGTTTTAATATTCTGTCCCAGAAACCGTCTCCGGTAATAATTTTTCCAAAATCGAATCTGAATCTAGAATTGGTTTTGACCGCTATAATCGGATATAATTTTTCCGTCGGCAGTGTAACAAGAACAAAATCCGCATCATATGCAGAAAGCTGGAATTCATTTTCATCCGCTATTCCATTGTTATTCAGGTCACCCATATAAGTATAGGTGCCGGTTCCTTTGGGGACTTTTAAAAACAATTTTTCTAATCTGGCAGTCTGTTCAGTTGCTGCCTGATAAAAAAGATCTCCCGTAAAGAATCCGCTCCAGAGATTTACTCTGTTTTGCGAAAGGAACAGCAGGGTTTGATTATCCGTAAAACCCTGAGACTTGAATTCGCTGCTGTATTTTTTTTCTCTTACACTTACACTTAAAGTTGAAGTAAATTCTTTTAATCCGCGGAAATTTAATTGCAACTGTCCGGTTGACGCAGACGACTGCTTTGCCATTATACCATTCAACGGGAATGATTCTTCTCTTTGAGAATAACTTAATTGGGCATCCAGAAGCTGCGATATTTTATATTCAGTAAAAGGAATGATTTCTGCATAGATAAGACTTGATCCTAGAATAGTGTTGTCATAAGAAATCTTGTCTTCTTTCCTTTCATAATTATAATTCAGACCGAATTTAAAAGAGCCGGCACTTACAAATGATTTACCGTCACTTCTTAGCCAGTCAGTAGATAAATTAGAATTCAGCGAATTAACATAATCCAAATTTAATTCCACCTGATATTTACTCTTGTCACCTGCGTTTATTTTCGAATAAATACGGTCCGAATAAAAATCATCCCCTTCTTTGAGGCTTCCATACTTGGCAGTAAAATCGAAATATTGAGCTGGCGTATAAAATAAATTGATCTCTCTAAGTGACTGGTCCCTTTTTTGTGACGACTGGATATTGTAATATCTCTCGAATTCAACATCATTTATCCGGTCGAGCGGAGCGAATCTACCCTGAATAAAACGGTCTGTAAAACTAAGTCCTATTTTCCCTAGCGATGATCCGCCAATTTTAATATCACGCTGTGCTATGTCCAAATTTATTTTTCTGGCGTAACCGAAATTATTTTCGTCATCAACAGATGATATTTTATTTTTATCCCAATTGCTGCCGGATAATTCCGCTGATAATTTTACACTTTCAAATAAATGAGCACTTATGGAAAGATCTCCGATCTGTTTCAGCTCCGGCATTGGAATAAAGATGATTGGCATATAGGAGCCTTTTTTTGCACCGGCGAATCTGTAATCGTAAATAGTCTCCTTTATGTAATCACCGTTCCCTTCTCCTACATAGTTGAACGTGACATTATAATGAGACGATGCAGCACCCGGAAGATATTTGTAGTAGCTGGAGACAGTGCCGTTTATGAGCGTATCAATTTTTGTGTAAAGTCCGTGAATGTTTCCGGCAGAATCTTTAATGGCAGTTGAAATGCCGGACCTGACCGCAGCAAATCTGTTATTGCCCGCATTCGACAAGATGCTTCTGTCATCATCGGTAAATGTGAAGTCTATAGGGTTCGTCTCATCATCAGATTCCCTGAAGTACCCTATTCCGATTTTGAGTTTGCCTTCGAACAGATTTGTTGCGAACTCGCTTCCGAAAAAGTTTCTTTTGAAATTGAGATCGGTATATTCAAAATCTGCCGAGATTCTGCTTGCAGAAGTAATAAGTTTTTTGGGAGTGAATGTAATTTCGGCGGTAGAGTAATCAATGATATAATCATTGTTCTCTCCTCTTTTCAGTTCCATGCCGTCGATATATACCCGTTCGCTTCCCGCAATTATTATGATACCTATCTCATTGTTGGCGCCTGTTAATCTGTACGGACCCTGGTTCCCGTCCGATCCGTTAAATTTATTCGAGTTGAATTTACCTCTTGCACCCGCAATTGCAATTGTACCCTTTGTATTTCCGGAAATGAATTCTCCTTTCAGACCCTGCAATTTTCTTTTCACGGCCGAAAAAGAATTTAAGCCGGCTTTTAGTTCGTAATCTCCGAATGTACCTACCGCATTAGGATGTTTCAGTTCTATAAAAACTTTGTCAAACTCATCCAGCTTTTCCGTATTCCCTTCCGGCTGAATAGGAGTGTTTTCATCAGTCAGCGCAGCCACAATTTCAATATCGTCAGATAATTTCCCCGACAACTGAAGCCGGAGTCCGCTGTTTAATGTAAAATCATTATTCGTGCCTATTGTGAATCCTCTAACAATAGCACCGCTTTTATTTATTCTGTTACCAAAAATCATTTCTGACGATAACGGCTGCGTTATCTGTTTCACAGATTTCAATGAATCTTTCTGATCTGGGTCGTTCAGAAAAATGAGTTCTCTTTTTTTAAATTCTTTTTTTATGGAGAGCGGAACTGATTTATAGAGTATAATCAAAGTATCCAGCAGAGACAACTTAACATTTTTCGAAAGTGAAAAAGATCCGGCTGAATAATCGAATTTATACTGGCCCGTTTTAAGAGTATCATTTTTCACAATTATTTTTTCGGAGCGCGGGAGTATATTGATAGCGGATAATTTATAGGAATTATTCAATGAAAAAGGGAACGATTCTCTAATAAGTAAAGATTGCCCCTTCTGGCAGAGAAGTGATGAAAAAGGAAGAAAAACAAAAATAAAAATCGTCCGTTTTAGAATTATCTTATTCAATGAAGAGCTGATTTAATTTGGTAAAATAAATCTAAACGGATACTCCTTCTAATTCAAGAATATATAATTATTCGTATCTAAGAGCCTCGATTGGATCTAAATTGCTGGCTTTTACGGCCGGGTACACACCAAAGGCCACACCAACGAATGTAGTGAGAAGCAGACCGATAAGAATCCATTCCACAGGGAGAATAATAGAAACCTTTAGCTGAAGCGCCACCATATTCCCGCCCAGAACGCCGAGAGCTATTCCTATAAGTCCGCCGAACCAGCTTAGAGAAACAGCCTCAATTACAAATTGTGTTAGAATTGTTTTCTTTTTTGCCCCGATAGCTTTGCGAATACCTATTTCCCTGGTTCTTTCCGTAACGCTGACGAGCATAATGTTCATAATGCCGATGCCTGCAGCTAATAGTGCTATGAATGCGATAACAGCGGCGCCGAGTTTAAAATATTTTGTAAGATCATTAAACTGTTGGATCAATTGCTCGTTGGTGATGATTTCAAAATCGTTTTCGGCGCCGATAGGCACCTTTCTAATTTTTCTGAGAGCGCCTATTACTTCATCTTCCGTTTTTTGGATCATCTCTTTATTTCGGCACATAACTATCAGTGATGCACTTCTTTCCGAACCGAAAACTTTTTCGAAAGTGCCTAAAGGAATTGCCACAAAATTATCCTGCGATTGTCCGAAAATTGATCCGCGTTTTTCAAAAACTCCGGCAACTTCAAAATTATAATTATCAATTTTTATCTCCTGACCGATGGGAGATACATTTTTAAAGAGCTTATCAACAATATCTGTTCCTATAATAACTGTCAGCCTTGAATAGTCATAATCCGCTTTGGAGAGATTTCTCCCTTCGCCAATTTTTAGATCCCTTGCTGCAAACAAATCCTGATTAACACCTGCAATGCCTACATTCGGATTAGTTTTGATGTTGTTATACTTTAAAGTTCTTCCTCCGGTTGAAATGGAGATGCCTACTGCCATGGGGAGAGTGGTTAATTCTTTTAATTTTTCCCCCTCTTTTACAAGAATATTTTTTCTATTGTGAAATCGTCCTCTGTCATGAGGCCCCATTTGTATTGCAGGCCATTTGCTGACAATAAAATTATTAGATCCGATGGAATTAAAGATATCTTCGAAACTTTGCTGAATGGCGCCTATTGCAGTCATTACAATGATAATAGAGAATAACCCTACTGTTATTCCCAAAAGCGTTAATGCAGAACGAAGTTTATTTGCAATAATGGAACTGAGCGCGAGTTTAATACTTTCGATTATTTGCATGCTTTACTCGTAACGTAATGAATCTACAGGATTAAGACGTGATGCCTTCCAGGCCGGAAGAAATCCGGAAATGATTCCAACCATTGCAGAAATAATTAATGCCAGAATTACAACATTTAAGGGCATTGCAGTCGGGAGAAACTGATTTATAATCAGACTTAGCGGGAAAGAAATCATCAGTCCTATTATTCCGCCCATCAAACAAAGAATCGCGGACTCAGTGAGAAATTGAAATAGAATAGACCAGGTTTTAGCACCTATAGCTTTTCTAACCCCTATCTCTTTAGTCCTTTCGGTCACAGAGACGAACATAATATTCATAATTCCAATCGCACCCACAAACAGAGAAAGCGCCGTGATCACAATTCCCGCCAAAGCGACGATTCCAATTGTTTTATCATACATATCTTTCAAAGCTTCCTGCTGATTTATAGCAAAATCATCAGGTTTATTCAGCGGCACTTTACGAATTACACGCATCGCGGCAATAATTTCTTCTTTCGCATCTTCCAATTTATCAACATTCCCGACTTTGATATCTATTCGAAGCCGCTGATGACGATTGCTTATAACCGTTTCGAAAGTTTTAAGAGGCATTATAACCTGTCCGTCCATGCTGAACGAACCCATCATTCCGCTCCCCTGTTTTTCAAGCACCCCAATTATCTGCATTGGAACGTTGTTTATCCTGACATCATTATTGATCGGATTTTCATTTGGGAACAATTCATTGGCAATATCTTTTCCTATTACGCAAACTCTTCTGCCTGAACGCACATCCAATTCACTTAAAAATCTTCCCTGCTCAGGATTCACGTTTCCCGTCTTCTGATATTCTTCTGTTGTGCCATAAACAAGAGTGGCCTGCACAGACTTTTCTTTCCTTTTAATTGTAGCGCCGAATGAACTTTTGCTTGGCGCCATAGCCTCATAATTTTTCAATACGGCTCTTAATTTTTCATACTGTTCGTATGTAATATCTTTTCTGTTTCTGTATTGATTCCAGTCCCCCATGGCGAACCATGGAAATTTGTCTACATATAAAACATCGCTGCCAAAAGAAGAGATGCTGGAGATGAATGCTTCACGCAATCCTACAATTGCCGTGGACATTGTGGTTACTGCAACTATGCCGATGATTATACCTAGCGTAGTGAGTACAGACCGGAGTTTGTTTGTTCTGATTGCCGAAAGAGCAATTAACAGAATTTCCGGAAATTCAACAAAGAATGATTTCATAATTGTAAAATATCAATATTAATCAGGAAGATGCAATTCAATATTTAAGAAAGTTTACTTAATGAATCTATAAAAGATCCGACAGAATAAATTCTCTCATTCGTAACGCAACGCTTCAATTGGATCGAGACTGGAAGCTTTGTAAGCCGGATATGTGCCGAAACTTACCCCGATCAGAATGCAGAGAAATACTCCGATCATCACCCAATCCATAGGAATAACTGCCGATGCTTTCAGGAAAGAGCCGGCAAGATTCCCGACAATTATCCCCAACACTATGCCTATAGATCCTCCCAGCAAACTTAGAGTAACAGACTCTGTTAAAAATTGAACCAAGATGTTTATTTTTTTTGCGCCGATTGCTTTCCTAATGCCTATCTCCTTTGTGCGCTCCGTGACAGATACGAGCATTATATTCATAATGCCTACCCCAGCGGCCAAGAGTGCAATTGCAGCGATGACAAGGGAGCCTATACGCACGCCGGATGTGATGTTGTTTATCTGTGTGAGCATCTGCTCATTCGATCTGAATTCAAAATTATTTTCTTCCCCGGCTTTCAATCCTCTGATAGTCCTGAAATACCCTTCTGAAATTTCCATCACATCGTTGTATGATTCTTTGTCTTTCGTCATAACAGTTATGTTAATGCTGTTACTCCTCTTTCCGTAAAAATTTTGGAAAGTGGTTATAGGAAGAATTGCAAAATTATCCTGGCTTTGTCCAAAGACAGCCCCTTGAGATTCCAGCACGCCTACTACTTTTAATTTATGACCGTCGAGTATAATAACTTTATTCACGGCATCCGCATTAGGGTAAAGTTTTTTTGCAACATCAACTCCGAGCACAATTATATTTTCATAGCGCTGAATATCCCTGTCATTAAATCCCCTTCCTTCTTCCACCACCCATTTATTATTTGGGAACGCTTCCAGAGTGCAGCCCGCCACCTGAACAACAGGGTTTGTCTCTTTATTTCCTGCTTTCAACTGCTTGCCGAATGTCCACTGTTCTGCGCCGACAGATTTTGCTTCAACTAATTTTTCTTTCAATCTGTAATATTCATCGAGAGTAATATCCGGCCTGTTTCTGTATTTCGCGAACGAATCCGGTCCGCCTGTATTTATCGACGGAAATTTTTGAATCTGGAAAGTGTTTTGCCCCAGTTGGGAGATTCCGTCTTCAATACTTTTTTGGAGCATCTCTATAATGGTGCTGATAGCTATTATAGAAAAAATTCCGACTACTATGCCGAGTATAGTAAGAACGGAACGAAGTCGATTCGAACGCAACGAAGATAGTGCGACCTTTATGATTTCAAGCAGTTTCATTATTCGTACCTCAATGCTTCTACTGGATCTAATTTAGCGGCGGTATAAGCCGGGGCAAATCCGGATACTATTCCGGTTACAAGCGATATTACGATTGCAAGAATGAAAGCATCGGCTTGAATGCTTGTAGGCAAAAACTGATTTATTACTTTAGCCAGTATTATTGCAATCAATAAACCAATCATTCCGCCGATCAGACATATGATGGCGGATTCTGAGATAAATTGCCCCAGAATTGCTCTCTTTTTTGCGCCAATAGCTTTACGGATACCGATCTCTTTCGTTCTCTCTTTCACTGAAACGAACATAATGTTCATAATTCCGATTGCGCCGACAAATAGTGACAAGCCTGTGATAAACAAGCCCGCAATCTGTATAACTCCTACAACTTGATTTATATTTTTGAGAAGGGCTTCCTGCTGGTTTATTGAAAAATCATTCGTCTGATTGTATTTCAGTCCTCTTATCCGTCTCATAATGCCTATTGCTTCTTCTTTTACAGCTTCGACGGACTGGCTGTTTGCCGCTCTCACATTGAATGTAACGCTTCTAAAATTCTGGCTCTGAAAATATTTGAATAC
>JAKAMT010000187.1 GCA_021812705.1 Bacteroidota bacterium
AAAAAGGCGGCAATTCAGTTAAAAATATCGGTTAACATTCCGGAATAACATTGAACAATTTTTTTATAATCGTACTCGACGGCGTGGGCGTTGGAGAACTTCCGGATGCCTCAAAATATTCCGATACAGGAAGCAATACGCTGGGCAATATGGCTAAGCATTTGGGCGGACTGAATTTGCCCAACTTAGAAAAATTAGGCCTTGGGAACATAATTCCGATCAAAGGAATCGAGCCTCAAAAATTTCCGACTGCATCATACGGTAAACTTGCAGAAGTTTCTAAGGGTAAAGATTCCACTACCGGTCATTGGGAGCTCGGCGGATTAAAAGTGGAAATCGAATTCCCTTTCTATCCAAAAGGTTTCCCGAGAGAATTAATACAGAAATTTTTAAATGAGACCGGCGAAAAAGGAATTCTTGGTAATTATGCAGCATCCGGAACGGAAATTATAAAAGAATTAGGCGCAGAGCATATGAAAACAGGGTTCCCCATAGTCTACACATCGGCAGATTCTGTTTTTCAAATTGCGGCGCACGAAGAGATAATTCCTCTGAAGCGTCTTTATGAAATTTGTACTATTACCAGAGAAAAAGTTCTGACCGGAAAAGACGCTTGCGGAAGAGTGATTGCCCGTCCGTTTGTTGGAAGCCCGGGAGAATTTAAAAGAACTACAAACAGAAAAGATTTTTCGCTGGATCCGCCGGAACCGACTATTCTTGATTACTGTCTGAATAACGGAATTGATACTTACGCAATAGGCAAAGTGAACGATCTGTTCAATTACAAGGGCATTAAGCATCAGCTCAAAACTAAGTCTAATCTTGAAGGGATTGAGACAATAATCGAAACATCAAAGAAGGCGAGTAATTCTTTGATCTTTGCAAATCTTGTAGATTTTGATGTCTATTACGGACACAGAAATGATCCAGAAGGATTTCATTCAGCACTTAAGGAATTTGATGCCCGTCTGCCTGAAATATTAAATTGTCTGGATGAAACTGACCGTTTAATTTTCACAGCCGATCACGGAAACGATGCAACCGATATAAGCACAGATCACACGAGAGAATATATTCCGCTTATCTACTACAGAAAAAATATTCCGGGCAAAAATTTAGGCACCAGAGAAACTTTTTCCGATGTCGCTCAAACCGCAGCGCATTTTTTTAGGATCAATAACGGCCTGAATGGAAAAAGTTTTTTAAACGATTAAACGGCTCTATTTACGCTGAATGAAATTGCACCGGAAATAAATTTAGAATTGATGCAGCACAGCAGAACCGGGTTTGACCATTTGGAAAATTTTTAATAAAGTTGCGTCCGTCTGCTGGAAAATTTTGCACGGCAAGAGCAAAAAACAGTTTTAATTCCAAGAGAAAATGGAAACAGACAATAAAATTATTTAATGAACTGAGAGGCAGAATTGTTACTAGGTAAGGTAATTGGGACTGTATGGTCCACACGCAAGGATGAAAATTTAGTGGGCGCTAAATTTCTTATTGTGCGTCAGTTGGACCTTGAGTATAAACCGAAAGAATCGACTGTGATTGCGGTAGATTCGGTCGGTGCCGGAGTCGGTGAAGTTGTGCTTGTTGCCCAGGGAAGTTCTGCCCGCCAAACTTCGATCACAAAAAATAAACCGGTGGATGCCGTAATCATGGCCATTGTTGATAAGCTGGATATTTCGGTAAAGGAAAAAAATAAAGAGACGGTAGAAGTTTAATGTATCTTGGAAAGGTAATAGGAACGATCTGGGCTACCAGAAAATATGAAACCCTGACCGGTTACAAGATGCAGTTTGTTCAGCCCATCAACGCAGAATTGGAAAAACTTGGAGAACCGATTGTTGCTCTCGATACAGTCGGTGCCGGACCCGGGGAAATAATATTTTATGTTACCGCCAGCGAAGCCGTAATACCGCTTGATGTTGATATGGCACCGTGCGATGCTTCGATAGTCGGTATTGTGGATTCGATCAATATTCAATCTTAACCGGAGCTTCAATTTTGAAAATCACCAAACAGTTTACGAACCGGGAAAGCCAATCGTTAGATAAATATCTCCAGGAAATTGGAAAAGTTGATCTTCTCACTCCGGATAAAGAGATAGAACTCGCTATACGAATCAGAAAAAATGATCAGCTCGCCTTGGAAAAATTAGTCAAAGCAAATCTCCGCTTCGTGGTTTCCGTTGCAAAACAATACCAGAATCAGGGGCTGTCTCTGGGTGATCTTATAAATGAAGGGAATCTGGGATTAATAAAAGCGGCACGAAGATTCGACGAAACAAGAGGTTTTAAATTTATATCTTATGCAGTCTGGTGGATCCGCCAGTCTATTCTTCAGGCACTTGCAGAGCAGTCCAGAATTGTAAGGCTACCCCTCAACAGAGTGGGTGCATTAAACAAAATCGGGAAAGCGTACAGCAATCTTGAGCAGGAATATGAGCGCGAACCGAGCGCACATGAGCTTGCGCAAGAACTTGATATGGATATTAATGAGGTTTCAGACACTTTAAAAATTTCCGGCAGAGCGGTTTCTATGGATGCGCCTTTTGCTCAGGGAGAAGAAAACCGCCTTCTGGATATTCTGGAAAATGATGAACAGCCATCGCCGGATCATTCTCTGATGGGTGAATCTTTACGGCGTGAAATTGAAAGGGCATTATCAACTTTATCTGAACGGGAAGCCGAAGTTGTTAAGCTTTATTTCGGATTGAACAAAGAACATTCTTTAACTCTCGAAGAGATCGGCGAGAAATTTAATCTCACACGCGAACGCGTCAGACAAATAAAAGAAAAAGCGATTAGAAGACTGCGTCATGCTTCACGCAGCAAAAATTTAAGATCATACTTAGGCTGACAGCCACTAAAATGAGGCTAATTATTTTGACGAAAAATTTTTTGTTGGGACTTCTTGTCCTTGTGATATTTATCGGCTGTTCAGCATCTTCAAATGCCCAGCGGTACAATAAAAATAAAAGCAAAAAAGTGACGGTGAACGGTAAAAAAAGCGTTCAGGATTCTACAAAAAAGAAAAACAACAGCGCTGAAAAAATTATTTATAATGATCCTGCCGATTCTTCCGATACGGAAAGTGAATTCGATGAACCGCCGCCGGCAGAAGTGCCGATAGACAAATCGAGCCTCGTAGCTAAAATTGATAAGATGAATGATTTTAATATTGCCCTTACTCCGCGGGAAAAAATTCTTCTTCAGGTTATCAAGTTCCTGGATACACCCTACAAATACGGGGGAAGTTCGGCTAAAGGTATAGATTGTTCTGCGTTCACTCTTCAGGTTTTTCAAAATGCGGTCTCAATAGATCTGCCAAGGTCTGCTCGTGAACAGTTCGGCATCGGAGAAAAAGTCGACAAGGAGGAGCTGCAGTTCGGCGATCTTGTATTCTTCAATACAAGAAGACGGTCCAATCCCGGTCATGTGGGAATTTATCTCGGCGAAAATAAATTTGTTCATGCCAGCAGAACTCTGGGCGTAACGGTTTCTTCAATCGAAGAGGCTTACTACAAAAAGCGTTACGTGGGCGCCAGAAGAGTAGATTCGATAATTGAAACAAATCAATAATTTCCCCTGATTACTATCCTTTTTATCAAATTGAAATTAAGATAGGATTGCCTTAATTTTAATTATAAACATTAACATTACGGAGTATAGAATGGAATTCAGAATCGAAACTGATACTATGGGAGAAATGAAAGTCCCGACAGATAAGTATTATGGAGCGCAGACCGCAAGATCATTAATGAATTTTAAGATCGGCGGAGAAAGATTTCCGGCAGAATTGATAAGGGCATTGGGAATTGTAAAGAAGGCAGCGGCAATTACGAATAATGAATTGGGAAGCCTTCCGAAAGAAAAATTGGATCTTATAATCAAAGCGGCGGATGAGGTAATTGAAGGGAAACTCAATGATCATTTCCCGCTGGTTGTATGGCAGACAGGAAGCGGCACCCAGACTAATATGAATGTGAACGAAGTTATCTCCAATCGCGCAATCGAAATGGCGGGCGGCGTTATGGGAAGTAAGAAACCGATTCATCCCAATGATGATGTCAATAAAGCGCAGTCAACAAACGACGCTTTCCCAACTTCGATACATGTAGCCGCAGTCGAAGAGATCCACCGCAAATTGATTCCGATGGTTACAAAGTTGAGAGATTCGTTGGATGCTAAGGCAAAAGAATTCAAAGACATAATCAAAATAGGCCGCACCCATTTGATGGATGCCACCCCTCTTACTCTCGGAGATGAATTTTCCGGTTATGCAATGCAGTTGACTTACGGACTGGCGCGCATTAGCGACGCGCTTAAACGTCTGTATGAAATTCCTCTCGGCGGAACCGCTGTGGGCACAGGCTTGAACGCTCATCCTGAATATGCCGTCAAAGTCGCTGAAACGATTTCCAAATTGACCGGCAAACCATTCAAAACCGCGCCGAACAAATATGAAGCTATGGCTGCTAAAGACGCACTCGTTGAAATGAGCGGCGTTTTAAAAACTTTGGCTGCATCTTTGTTGAAAATTTCAAACGATATCCGCTGGCTTGGCTCCGGACCGAGATGCGGCATCGGTGAAATCTCTCTTCCAGAAAATGAACCGGGCAGCTCAATTATGCCGGGCAAAGTTAATCCGACACAATCGGAAGCAATGACGATGGTCTGCACACAGGTCTTCGGAAACGATGTTACGATTAATATGGCAGGTTCGAGCGGAAATTTTGAGTTGAACGTTTTTATGCCGGTTATTGCGTTCAATATTTTGCAGTCGATTAAACTTTTGGGTGATGCATGCGAAAGCTTCTGCGATAATTGCGTAGTCGGAATCACTGCAAA
>JAKAMT010000188.1 GCA_021812705.1 Bacteroidota bacterium
ACAGAAACGAGATAAAAATAGCCGCCGATTATAAAAACAGCGCGGCAATACAGAAAGATCTGATCGCACATCTTGATAAACCCGTAATCAGCGGTGATGCAGGCTACGGATTCAAAAACGGTTATGAACCCAATATCGACGTTCTTAGAGGGAACTGGTTTTTCAAATTTTCCTTAGGACTTCCGGTTTTTAACGGATACCTTACAGACAACAGATTGAATGAAGCTGCTATTAATATAGATATGGCAGACAAAAAAATTCAGCAGCTGAAAGAAAATATTTCAACGGAAGTATACCAATCTGAAAATGATCTAAGATCTAATCTTGCCAAAGTAAATATTATAAAGGAACAGATAGACTTAGCATCCAAATCTCTTGAGAGGGCTAGGATACAGTATGAAAGAGGTGCCGGTACAAATCTTGAAGTTCTGGATGCGGAAACAATGCTCACTCAGGCGCGGTTATTTCTGTTACAGGCAGAATTTAAAAGCTTAGTCAGTTTCTATTCATTGCACAGAGCCGTCGGGGATCTTAATACATTATTCAAATATTGATAATGAGAAGGTTAATATGCAGACTGTATGAAGACGAATTATATTATCCGCGATTAAAAATCGGAATGCTTTTTTTACGGCTAATAATTAAACGATTTGCGATGTGATTCAGTTAACATTGAACTATGGGCTATATTATTATGTTTTAATTATAATAACAACAAGATTGGGGACTCCGATGAAAATGAGATTTAAGTTTTTTGCTTCATTAATACTTGCGGCTTCACTTTTAATTTCCGGGTGCAGCGCAAGCAATGCGGTTAAAGGAGGGGCAATAGGAGCAGCAGGAGGAGGATTATTAGGCGGCGTAATCGGGAAAGCCGCGGGTAACACCACACTTGGCGCAATTATCGGCGCAGCTGTTGGCGGAACTGCCGGTGTATTGATTGGACATCACATGGATAAACAGGCTGAAGAAATTCAAAACGATATTGCCGGGGCTAAAGTTGAAAGAGTTGGAGAAGGAATTAAGATTACTTTCGATTCAGGAATTTTATTCGCGACAAATTCTTATAAGCTGGAATCGCAGGCTAAATCGAATATCGACAAACTGGCCAAGATATTAAATAAATATCCCGATACTAATATTTTAGTAGTTGGTTATACAGACGCAACCGGGAAAGAAGATTATAATATGAAGCTTTCCGATCAGCGTGCCAAATCGGTTGTGGATTATACATCATCACAGGGAGTGGATGGAAAAAGATTTACCTATAAAGGCCTTGGGCCCCAGGAACCTGTAGCATCAAATGATACACCGGATGGGAGACAGCAAAACCGACGTGTAGAAATCGCGGTTTTTGCGAATGAGAAATTGAAATCCGCTGCAGAGAAAGGATTGTTGAAATAAAATTATAAACTGTCGTTTATGATCATTTTTGATTAAAAAGTTCTTTACTAATTGAGCTTAGATATTGCATTATATAAATTGACACTTAATTCTAATTGCTATTTTTTGGTTCATTGTTTAGATTAAACTGCTATTAAACAAACCGTAAGGGAGTATTTATATGAAAAAATTATTTGTCGTCATTCTGATTCTTTCTTTTGTTTCTTTAAATGTATTTGCTCAAACCCAAACAAAAAAGAAAGTTGAAGAGAAAGCAAAAAAAGAGGTAGTAAAGCCTGCTGAAAAGAAAGCGGCAGAGAAAAAAGCCGAAGTTGCCGAAAAGAAATCTGCTGCTGAGAAAAAAGTGGCAGAGAAAAAGGCAGAGGGTGTTGAAAAGAAAGAAGCTGTAGAAAAGAAGGTTGCTGAGAAAAAATCTGAAGCCGCCGAAAAGAAAGCCGCAGTAGAAAAAAAGGTAGCAGAGAAAAAAGCAGAAGGCGTTGAAAAGAAAGAAGCTGTAGAAAAAAAGGTTGCGGAGAAAAAAGCTGAAGTCGGCGAAAAATTGAAAAAAGACGGCACTCCGGATATGCGCTTCAAAGCGAATAAAGAAGGCGCTAAGAAAAAATAATTTCCGGCATTTACTTTAGTTTAAGCCAGACTCACGTCTGGCTTTTTAATTATAGAATTCTGTTCCGGTTTTCCAACTAACTATCTCCTGCCGAATAAAAACGGAGTCCCTTCGTTTAATTAACCAATCCTTTTACTAATTAATTTATTTTTCTAACTTACAGACAGAATATAAACCCGATTGGATATGTATACTATCCTGCAGGAACAGATATTAAAGAGAGTCAAGCTTACCAAAGAAGAATTCGCTCTTGCTAAAACTTACTTCATTCCTAAAAAAGTTAGAAAGAGACAGTTCATTTTGCAGGAAGGGGAAATCTGCAAGTCACTGGCATTTATTTCTAAAGGCTGTCTTAGAAACTATTCGGTTGATGATAAAGGAGAAGAGCATATCATCCGTTTTGGTATCGAAGGGTGGTGGATTTCCGATCTTCACAGCTTTACGACCGGCTCCCCTTCCATGAGCAGTATTGATGCAATCGAAGATTCCGAACTGCTGCTTTTGGAAAAATCATCTTACGATAAGCTATGCGCGGCAATACCGAAGATCGAGCACTATTTTAGAATACTTCTAGAGAATACAAACAGCGCGGCAATGAAAAGGATATCGGACCTGATCAGCGTTCCCGCAGAAGAACGATATCTTAACTTCCTGAAGACCTATCCAGAAATCACACAGCGCGTTCCGCAGAGCCAAATAGCTTCTTTCCTTGGAATAACACCGCAATCATTAAGCCGAATAAGAAAAGATCTCGCCGAAAAGAAGTGAACTTCCGTTAACATAGGTTAACAATTTTTCTTACCGTGTGTGAATGCTTCCCGTACAACTGTAATATATTTTTCTGCTGTAAAAATTATCATGCAAAATTAAAAGACATCTGAAAAATGAAAACAACAATTGCAGTGATCGGAGCGGCAGGAAGAATGGGTTCGGGAATCGCCTCAAAATTGGCCGAAGCGGGATACAGAGTTCTGCTTGCCGGCAAAGACCAGTCAAAACTAGCCGATCTCTCAATCCGCATAAGAGAAAAATTTTCCGGCGCCGATATTGACACACTCGACTGTTCAAAAGAAGCCAGTTGGGAAGCAGATATAATAATTCTTGCTGTTCCCTATTCGAAGGAAATTGAAATTGCCGAGAAGATAAAAGATGTAGTTACAGGAAAGATTGTCGTTAGCATCTCGAATCCGCTCAACCAGGCATTAGACGGATTAACCACAAATCCTTCAACCAGCGCGGCCGAAGAATTGGCAAATTATCTTCCTTATTCAAAAGTAGTCAAAGCATTCAATACCGTTTTTGCCGGATCATTTTACAAGAATATTCTGGCAGGTAAAAAAATCGATTCATTTGTCGCAAGCGACGACAAAGAAGCTGTGTCAATAGTTTCAAATTTAGTTAAAGATACTGGACTTAATCCCCTGCCGGCAGGCAATCTTTCAGTAAGCAGAACGCTTGAAAATATGGCTCTGTTATTGATCCGGCTCTCTATTAATAATAATTATAACGGGATGGCAGGATGGAAGGTTTTACATCCCTAATCATAATTGAAAACTAATTTTACTTAATCAAAATAAATAATAATCAAAAGGAGAAATAAAATGTCAGCAAACACTAAATGGGTCCTCGATCCGGCGCACAGTGAAATCATGTTCAAAGTAAAACACATGATGATCACAAATGTGAAAGGTGAATTCAGGAATTTTACCGCAGAAATGAATTCGGACGGGAATAATTTTTTAGCCGATTCTATAAAAGTTAACATCAATGCGGCGTCAATATTTACCAATGTGGAAGACCGCGATGCTCACTTAAAAAGCGCGGATTTTTTTGACGTTGAAAAATTTGCAGAGCTTAGCTTCACCGGAACATCATTGAATAAAATTGATGATGATAATTTTAAGCTCAAAGGCAACCTCACAATGAAAGGAGTTACAAAAGAGGTAACCCTTGATGTTGAATTCGGCGGCATCAACAAAGATCCGTGGGGTAATGAGAAAGCGGGATTTTCAGTCAGCGGTAAACTAAACAGAAAAGAGTGGGGATTAAACTGGAACGCAGCGCTTGAAACCGGCGGAGTTCTTGTAAGCGAAGAAGTAAAAATTAATGCAGAAGTCCAGTTTGTAAAACAGGTTTAATTGCAGTAATTGCTGTCAGAGATAATTAATTTATAGAAAATAATTATTTTGTTTTAATATGGAATTGAAAGAATTGAATAAGATGACCGGGGAATTCAGCAGCACAGACAAAATGCCTGTGCTGTTCCTTGGTCACGGCAGTCCGATGAATGCAATTGAAGAGAATGACTTTGTAAAAGGATTCAGAAAAATCGGAGATGCAATTCCAAGGCCGAATGCGATTCTCTGCATCTCTGCACACTGGGAAACAAGAGGAACCTTCGCTACAGTGATGGAGAAGCCGAAAACTATTCATGATTTCGGCGGATTTCCGAAAGAACTTTATGAGATTCAGTATCCCGCACCCGGCAGTCCTTCTCTTGCATATGAGATAAAAAAAATAATAACCAAAACCGAAGTAGGACTAGATACACAATGGGGATTGGATCACGGAAGCTGGAGCGTTGTAAAACATCTTTATCCGAATGCTGATGTGCCTATAATTCAATTGAGTTTGGATCATTTTAAGGGACCTCAGTATCATTTTGATCTTGCCAAAGAACTTGCCCCTATGAGAAAAAAAGGAATATTAATTGTCGGGAGCGGAAATGTAGTTCATAATTTGCGCCTGGTTGCATGGAATAAATTAAACGAACCCGGATTTGGTTATGATTGGGCAATTG
>JAKAMT010000189.1 GCA_021812705.1 Bacteroidota bacterium
AGCAATGGCAAATTTAAAGAAGGATTGCTCTTTGGAATATTTCTCGTTTCCGTTTTTACATTCAGATTCTTTGTGGAATTCTTAAAAGAAAATCAGTCCCCGTTTGAAGCCGGAATGCCGTTGAACATGGGACAATTGTTAAGCATTCCCCTTATAATATTGGGTACTTACCTTATTATAAGAAAGAGTAAAAAAATTATTAACGTTGGATAAAAATTAGAAGTTTTATAAAAGAAGAATGGACATCGATTTCTTCAAAGGAAACAGGAATTTGGTCTCTGTCTGTTTTATTATTTCCTCTTTCCCTCGTCTGGGGGTCAAACATTATAATTGTCTCCATACTATTTTATGACTGAAAAAGAATTTGCGCAAATATGGATTGAAAAGATAAAGAAAGAACTTAAAAACTTTCCCGGAGATTTTATATCCGGGATCGAATGCGAAGTGATTCCGCTGCCCGAAAAACTCCTCTTCATGCCGCCCCCGTTTTTCAATACCTATCAGATTACAGACGAATCGGGTGAGACTTATTTTTCCACGGATGACCATTTCAAGGCAAAATATATCCTTTACGGAAATAGAGGTAAACCGGGGGAACTGAAAATTCCGGTACGAGATCTTCATATATACGAAGCTGTTCGTGATTACGAAAAACATTTAGATTCTTTTCTCAAAGAGATGGAAAAAGAATTCAAGCATGATTTTCCGGCTTCAAAAGGTTTTAAAAGAATTTCAATTCAGGTATTTAATTCATTAAATCTTACACGCCAATAAATTGATCCAGCTCAGCAGCAACATTGCAAATTATATTTCCGAACATTTCGGCGAAGATTTTCTTCGCGATTATTCTCAGTACTACTCCGGTGAATACAGGCCTTATCTAAGAGTTTCCCCGTTCGCAGATAAAGACACCCTGTTGGAAAGTCTCAAGCGATACAATATTGTTTTGGAAGCGGTACCAGGTGTCTATAACGCGTTCCAAATACTATCCGGAGGAGAGATTGCCGGTAAAACCCTGGAATTTATTCTTGGTAAGTATTATATACAAAGTCTGTCGTCAATGATTCCTCCTCTGGTGCTCAATCCTGCCGCTGGCGATGCAGTGCTGGATTTATGCGCGGCACCCGGTTCAAAAACCACTCAGCTTGCAGAGTTGATGAAAAACAGCGGCACTCTTATAGCAAATGAAATTTCGACGGAGAGGCTGAAGAGTCTTGTGTTCAATGTGGATAAAATGAGCCTTGTCAATGTAGGCATACTTCACGGCAAAGGGGAATTGCTGAGCCGTCAATTTGAAAACCGTTTCGATAAGATTCTTGTGGATGCACCCTGCAGCGCTTTGGGCATTACTCAAAAAAAGGGAGAAGTGAGCAACTGGTGGGATATCAAAAAAGCTGAGGCTCTGTCTGACCAGCAGCTTAGATTGTTGGTCGCTGCAATTAAAATGTGCAAGGTGGGGGGAGAAATAGTCTATTCCACTTGTACGCTCACTCTGGAAGAAAACGAATTGATAATAGATAAAATATTAAAAAAATATCCGGTCGAATTAGCACCGGTTTCTTTGCCGGTTAAAAGCAGGAGCGGATTTACAGAATACGGCAATCGCCCTCTCAATCCCGAATTGGCTAAGACACACAGAATAATTCCGTGGGAAATCCATAGCGAGGGATTTTTTGTTGCGAAGCTCATTAAAACAGATTACGCTGATGAAGTTGAAAATAAATTGAGACCGGAAAAAAAATATGAACTGATCAAGTCCAACAGCGGCAAAATTAAAAATTATCTTTCCGGATTGGCGGACTATTACGGAATAGAGAAAACCGTTTTCGATTCGTATAAATATTTGATCAAAAATTCAGATGTGCATTTCGTAAATGAAAATTGGTACAGCAGTTTTCTCGAATCGTTCAACCGCATCGGAACCAGGCTAGGCACTATAGATAAAAAAAATATCCTTCAGTTGAATCCTCTGGCTGCGCAGATTTTAGGCAACTATGCAGTAAAAAATATAATACGACTTGAATCCGTAGCCGAGCTGGAGATTTATTTCAACGGAGGAACCATTAAAAAAAATATAGACCACGGGGGTCAAAAAATTGTGAAGTATGAGGATTATATTTTAGGCACGGCGGTGGTTTCAAAAGAGGGAATCAAAAGCCAGTTCCCGAGAGCTTTCAGAACTCAGGAAATAAAATTGAGTTAAAAAAAAGTCCGCACGCTGCGGACTTTTTTTTATATGTAAGATCCTAAACGTCAAAATACTGCTCAAACTCAAACGGAGTAGGGCGCAGTGCGGCCGGTTTAATCTCTTTCTCCGTTTTGTATTTTATCCATGTGTTAATTACGTCTTCTGTGAATACATCTCCTTTAAGAAGATATTCATGATCTTCTGCCAGAGCCTTCAGTGCATGTCCTAAAGATTCCGGAGTTGATGGAACGTCTTTTAACTCTTCCGGAGACATATCATAAATATCTTTATCCAATGGTTCACCCGGATCAATTCTGTTCTGGATACCATCCAGCCCTGCCATTAAAATAGCCGAGAATGCCAGATATGGATTAGCAGAAGGGTCGGGGCAGCGGAATTCTATCCGTTTTGCTTTTGGTGAATTTCCAAAAGGAATTCTAATTGAAGCGCTTCTATTGTTCGATGAATAAGCGAGATTAACGGGAGCTTCGTAACCCGGCACTAAACGTTTGTAAGAATTTGTAGTGGGATTTGTTATTGCAAGGAGCGATGGGGCGTGTTTAATCAATCCTCCTATAAAGTATAACGCCATATCGCTTAGACCCGCATATCCGCCCCCCGCAAAGAGAGGTTTTCCTTTTAACCAGAGACTGGTGTGAACGTGCATCCCGCTTCCGTTGTCTCCGAAAATCGGCTTGGGCATATATGTAACAGTCTTGCCGTTTTTCATGGCCGTGTTTTTAACTACATATTTGAACATCAGAAGCTGGTCGGCTGCGCGAAGAAGAGGTTTGAATTTCATATCAATCTCACACTGACCGCCGCTGGCAACTTCGTGGTGCTGCGCTTCGACTTCAATTCCCAATGACTCAAGGTTCAATACCATTTCATTTCGCAAATCCATCAACTGATCGGTTGGCGGAACCGGAAAATATCCCTCTTTAACCCTTGTCTTGTATCCTAGATTTGGATTCTCTTCGCGACCGCTGTTCCATTTGCCTTCTATGGAGTCAACAGAATAGAATCCAAAGTTCGGACCGGAGTCGAACCGGACATCGTCGAATACGAAAAATTCTGCTTCGGGTCCGAAGTAGGCGGTATCTGCAATGCCGGTAGATTTTAAATATGCTTCGGCTTTCTGAACAATGTTTCTTGGGCAGCGTGAATATTTTTCCTTTGTCGAAGGCTCAAAAACATCGCAGATTAGAGAAATGGTTGGCGCTTTTACAAACGGATCCAAGAACATTGTTGTGGCATCGGGAATGATTAGCATATCGCTTTCGTTGATTGATTTCCATCCCCTGATGGATGATCCGTCGAAACCGTATCCATCCTCGAATGATGATTCGCTGAATTGACTAACCGGCACTGTGAAATGCTGCCACTGTCCCGGAAAATCCATGAACTTAAAATCCACAAACTGGATTTTGTTCGCTTTGATGTATGAGAGCACTTCATGCTCTGGTGAACCCGACTTTCCCATTTTTACTCCTTTTTTAATTTTAATGGTAAACTTGTTGATTCTTTAATCGAGGACAACACAAAACTTGTTATGGTTCTTGTCACTCCAGGCCACGACTGAATTTTACTGAGGAGCAATTCCAGTTCTTTTGTTCCCTTGACAACTATCTTAAGAATATGAGAGCCCTCGCCGAGGATTGAATGGCATTCCAAAATTTCGGGAGTCTTCTTAACATATTCGACAAATTTTTCATAGTTTTTGGAGGAATCCATTATTACCGAAACAAACGCCATTATGTCAAATCCGAATTCGTGCCTGTTCACTTTTGCGTAATAACCTTCTATAATTCCCCGGTCCTCCAGCTTATTAAGGCGCTCGCTTAAAGAGGGAACAGAAAGCCCCACTGCCTCTGCAAGTTCGTTCCTTTTTGTCCTGCCGTTTTCCTGAAGCTTCTTCAGTATTGTTAAATCTAAGTCGTCAACCATGTGTTATCTAAAATAATAAGGTTAATGTAATATTGTGACTCAAAATATAAGGCAAAGTAACAAATAAAGCAAATTGTTGTGCGGAACCTTTATTTGCCTTGAATTCCTCCTTTTCTTTTTTACATTGATACTAAAGAAATGGAACAGATAGGGATGAGATCATTTATAAAAGTTCTGCTGATGGTTTTAATTTGGCCGCTGGTAATTCCTTGTCAAACTAATTCGAAAATTACTTCTGTCATTGAACATGTCAATTCAGATTCGCTTTATAATTTTTTGGAATACATCTCCGGAGAAAAATTAATAAACAGCTCATTCGGAACCAGGTATATTACGTCTAGATATTTTGCCAGTGACGGAAACATTGTGGCCGAGGAATTTTTGAAAAATAAATTGAGCCAGTATTTTTCCGCCACGACTACCATGCAATATTTTGAAAATGGGGGAGGAAATATTATCGCCATCCAGCGCGGAGCGGTTTATCCGGACAAATATATAATCATATGTGCGCATTTCGATTCGATGCCGTCTCAAGGTCCGGCTCCCGGCGCAGATGATAACGGTTCCGGTACGGCGGCAGTCCTCGAAGCTGCAAGAATATTTTCAAAAGAAATTCCCGACTGTTCCAT
>JAKAMT010000041.1 GCA_021812705.1 Bacteroidota bacterium
ATTATCCCACGTCCATATTACATAAGTATGGCCTACAATGGCAGGAACATATTTAACATTCTCACCGGTTTTAAGCGGAACCCATCCTCCGGTCGGCGCATAAGGTATATCCCAGATATCTTTGGTAGCACCCATATCCTCAATATCGCTGTCATCCCATACATTCAGATAGAAAACGCCGTTGTAATTTTCGAAAAACAGATCGGCATATTTATCATTATAAGGGAGAACCAGATACTTGCTGAAATCATATCCTGCAGTCGATGGGAATTTTAGATAATCATTAATCGCCTGGTTAAAGCCTTGCGGTCTGGGAGTGCTGTAAGCTTCATCTTTGCTGAGATCGCTCTCATTCAAATTATAATCATAAGCGGTTACCGCATAATAAGTGGTTACACCGTTCTTAGCCCCGTAATCGATGAATGAATTTTTTTCCGTCGATCCCAGGAGATTATATTTTCCGTCATAAGAATCGGAATAGTAAACATTGTAACCTGCAACATCGCGCTCTGTGTTGTAATCCCAAAAAATATCAACACGGTTATCTCCAGTAACGGTATAAACATTTACCGGCGGAGCGGGCGGCCTGTCATCATAATAATCATTCATATGATCGCACCCGGAAAGCAAAAACGAAATTCCGAGTGTTGCCGCTAATGTGATAGTTTTTAATGTTTTCATCGCATCCTCCGTATAATTCTGAATGATTGAATGCAATCCGAATGCCAACCTTCTAAGCCTCTCTATCATCGGCTTTTATTTGAATTTCGATCGAATTAAGGGATTTTTTGATATTAATTTCGAGATGGAATGGATAAATATTCAGAGCTGTATCTTTAAGTGAACAGCTCTGAATATTTTACTGAATTTTATATCTGCCTGAACGATTCATTCATATAGATTTTGCCTTTATTAATTACCGCAAAAGATTTGCCTGTGAGAAGTCTCTTGTCGAACGGAGAATTTTTTGCTTTGGATTTAAACTTTGAAATATCCACTGTCCAAATTATTTCCGGATCGATAACGGTGAGATTTGCTTTTTCTCCCTCTTTAATCAGCGGGACAGAAATGTTTAAAATTTTTCTCGGATTGATTGACATCTTTTCAACAAGTTGAGAGATGGTCAGTTTTTTCTTGTGAACCAATTCGCTCAGGACTAGTCCTAGTTGAGTTTCCAATCCAAGAATTCCGTTAGGCGCATAAATAAATTCCATCTCTTTTTCTTCAATTGCGTGAGGCGCGTGGTCGCTGGCTATGCAGTCGATCGTTCCGTCTTTCAATCCTTCTATTATAGCTTCCACATCTGTTCTTGTTCTCAGCGGCGGATTCATCTTATAGTTAGTATCGTAAGTTTTAAGTGATTCTTCCGTAAGTGAGAAATGATGAGGCGCGGCTTCTGCAGTTACATTAAGTCCTCTCTTCTTGGCCTGTCTGACCAATTCGACTGAATTTTTTGAACTTATATGAGCGATGTGCACTTTTCCGCCTGTGAACTCCGCCACCATAATATCCCGGGCAACGATAAGATCTTCTGCAACTGAAGGAATTCCGGGTAATCCTAATGTGGTAGAAACCAACCCTTCATTCATCGCTCCTTCTGCCATCGATTCATCTTCGCAATGTTCAATTACCGGAGCGCCGAAATTTTTTGAATATTCGAGAACGTTTCTTAAAATTTCGGCACTTTTGATCGCGACGCCGTCATCAGAAAACGCGACTGCCCCTGCTTCAAAAAGTTCGTACATCGGAGAAAGCGCTTCCCCTTTTCTTGAGAGAGTTGCTGCGCCAACCGGATAAACGTCCACCAGATGTTCTTTAGACTTCTCTTTTATGAAGCGCACAATTTCGGCCGAGTCTATATCGGGGGTGGTGTTGGGCATGCATGCTACGCCAGTGAAACCTCCAGCGGCTGCGGCATTGCTTCCGGTTTCAACTGTTTCTTCATCTTCGCGACCCGGTTCCCTTAAGTGAACATGCATATCAAAGAGTCCGGGCACGCAGATTTTATTTTCGCATTCAATTACCTGCGCTGATTTATAATCATCCTCCTTCAATGAACCGATTTTGACGATTACACCGTCTTCTATCATCAAATCATTTTTCTGATTTAATTTTTGTTCCGGATTTAACAGCAGAGCTTGCTTTAAAATTGTTCTCATTTTTCACCTTAAAAAAAATTAATGCATAGTTCCTAGCAGATATAAAACTGCCATTCTTACAGCAACACCGTTCGTTACCTGATCCAATATTACCTGATACGGTCCGTCGGCTACTTCACTTGAAATTTCGACTCCTCTGTTTATTGGCCCGGGATGGAGAATTAAAATTTCTTTGTTCAGTCTATTTATGCGTTCGGTAGTAATTCCAAAATAATTATGGTATTCGCGCAAAGAAGGTATTCGTGTGCCTGCGTTTCTTTCCAGTTGTATTCTCAATACGTTGAGAACATCATTCTTTTTTATCGCCTCATCGATGGTTGTGTATACTTTCACTCCGAGTGATTCGATTCCGTACGGAATCATTGTCATGGGTCCGCAAACCGACACTTCCGCGCCCATCGTTTTAAGTCCAAATATATTTGAAAGCGCTACTCTGCTGTGTGCAACATCTCCAACTATGCACACTTTCAAACCTTCAATTTTGCCCAGCCTCTCGCGTATGGAATACATATCCAGCAACCCCTGGGTAGGATGTTCGTGAAGTCCGTCTCCGGCATTAATGATGTTGGCTTTCGAAATTCTGGTAAGATATTGGGGAACACCAGCCGATTTATGTCTGACGACTATCATATCAACCTTCATCGCTTCAATATTGCGCACCGTATCTTTGAAAGTCTCCCCTTTTTTAACGCTGCTCGTTGAAGTCGAAAAATTTATGGTATCTGCAGAAAGTCGTTTTTGTGCAAGTTCAAATGAAATTCTTGTTCTCGTTGAATCCTCAAAGAAGAGATTAACAATTGTTTTGCCCTGCAGGGTGGGTACTTTTTTTATGGGTCTTTCAAGCACCTCTCTAAAAGTAGTAGCTGTATCCAGAATCAGCTGCAGATCTTCTCTTGATACGCCGTTCAGCCCAAGCAAGTGTCTGTTAGATAATGACATATAATTCTCTCTAATTTTTATTTGGCGCGTTTACTAAATAGACTGCGTCTTCGCCGTCTGTTTCTTTTATACGGACACGCACTTCTTCATTTATCGATGTAGGAATATTTTTCCCTATAAAATCCGCTCTGATAGGGAGTTCACGGTGCCCTCTATCTACGAGCACGCACAATTGAATTGTATTCGGTCTTCCCAGATCCATCAGTGCGTCCAATGCCGCGCGTACTGTTCTTCCGGTGTAAAGGACATCATCAATAAGAATTATGTCGCGGTCATTCAGATCAATCGTAATGTTTGTTACAGAGACCTCCGGCTGTTTTAGGCGCGTTCTGAAATCATCTCTGTAAAGTGTTATATCGAGAACACCGAAGTTCGGATCGGATTTATCTATTTCCTTTATTTTTTCCCGAATCCTCTCTGCTATGAACTCCCCCCTTGTTCTCATTCCTATAAGGACAAGATTGTTTGAACCCTTGTTCTTTTCCAGAATTTCATGAGCGAGACGTGTGAGCGTTCTGTTAAGCCCCTCTTGATCGATTATTTTTGCTTTTATGTCCATATAAAAAAAATCCCCGATGACTATACAGCCGTCGAGGTCTCCATTTTAGTTCTTATTTTATTTTCGTATCTCATTCCTTGATTATCTCTCTGGATAAAATTAAAGGAAAACTTTCAGGCCAAAATTAATCAATTTTTCATTGGAACAAAACTTAATTTTTTGCTCTGTCGGCCGAAAAGAACCTAAAAATTATTTTACTTTAAATTCAATTCTCCGGTTCATTGCCCGTCCGTCCGCAGTTTTATTATCCGAAATCGGATCGGCCTCTCCGTAACCCACAGAAGTCATTCTGTTTGCGGAAATTCCTTTTGAAATAAGATAATTTCTAACCGCATCTGCTCTCTTCTGGGATAGTTTCTTGTTATAATTCTCCGAACCCACATTGTCTGTATAACCCTGTATCTCAATCTGCATCTCTTCATTTTCCATCAGAGTCTTTGCCGCGTCAAACAGAATTGGATAAGATTCAGGAGAAAATTTTGAGCTGCCGAAGTCAAAATTAACGCCGATCAAAATCCATTTCTCTTCTTTAGCTAATTTGGATGCGGGCTTTTCCACAACGATCTGCTTAACCACTTCGCGCGGAATATTCTTCTTGATAATCTCTTCTATTCGATTGTAATCCGCAAGATCTTTCTGTTCCTGGCTTATGCCCGAATAGAGCTGGCAGTATTTTGATGGAGCTCCTTTGTCAATAAAGAAAAGAAATCCAAGTGAAATCACTCCATAAGAATCACGGTTATTAACTTCTCCCGCGCCTATTGAGCCGTCAATTTCGGAGTCATTTGTAATATGATATGTGAATTCGGAGATCAATTTCCAGTCGGAATCCAAATTCCATTCAATCCCTGCCCCGGCATTCAACTGGTAGTTGAATGTATTATCCTTCAGATAGACCGATGCTTTGTTAGTAAGCATTTTATAAAAAGCACCCACCCCGGCAGATATATATGGCGAAACCGGTTCACAAGGAACTGGGTAGAAGATGAAATCCAAGTCACCGGAATAGACATTTGTGCTCACCTTGATATTCATGAGGGACGGATTTGCAAATTCGCTTTCTATATGGCTGTAACCGGCTTTAAGACGCAGTGCGGTGTGTTCGCTAAAATTTCTTTGAAATGACAGGAATCCTCCGTAGTTCGAATTAAGAGGATTAATATTGATGCTAATAAATCTGGGATAGCCGCCGCCAAGCCCTACAGACCAACTATTTTGGGCAAGCTGGCCGAAAAGGACACTGGCAAAAAGAAAGAAAAAAATAATTGTATTAATTTTTTTCATTTTTTTTACTCCCGGAGTAATAGGAAAATAAATTTAATCTTAACTTACATTTTTTTCTAACCAAGAAAAACTTTATTTTTCCAGCCGTCATTTCGGGGTGTAGCGCAGCCCGGTTAGCGCGCTTCGTTCGGGACGAAGAGGTCGGGAGTTCGAATCTCCCCACCCCGACATTGTATGGACACTTTTACTACATATATTTTGTTCAGTAATTCATCCGGTAAATATTATGTAGGCCACACAAATAACTTATCAAGACGTTTGCACGAACATAATTCAGGTCAGAATATTTCCACCAAATCAGGCGCTCCCTGGAATCTAATCTTTACTAATGAGTTTTCTTCTAACTCTGAGGCTTCTGCTCTTGAAGTAAAAATTAAGAAGAGAGGTATCAAAAGATTTTTAGACGACAATAATCTTCCCGGTTAGCGCGTGGGTCGGGAGCCCGCCACGGGCGGGCAAGTTCTTCCGAAGGAATGGCTTCGCCTGAATCTCACAGTTCTGACGTAAAAGCTGATTCATTTAATCAGAGATCTCTTTTTTTATCGGTAAAAAAAATAGCAGGATTTTCAGCGAAAGGGGGAGTTATGAAACGGGATTGTACCTATTAAAATAATGTTTTGAATCACCGAAATTTTCGTAATCTATTTTTTCGCCAACCATTTGAACTCTCTTATCAAGGCAGTCCAAACACTCGTCTGCATCCTCGTCGATGCAGGCTTTGTTTTCGTAGAGAAGATAGCTGCCTCTGTATTTTCCGGGAGTAAGATTAGGCATTAAAATGTTGGCGCCGCATTTCAATCCTTTCTCTCTTCCCATTGGGAAAATAGACTGAAGAGCGGTCGTTGATGCGATATTAATGAACGGCATAAGTAATCTTAAAACCGAGATCATGCGGAGAGATAGATTAAATCTTTCCATCAATGGTAATAGATTCTCTTTTTCCTGATAAAGCGGTGTATCGCTGTGCTCGATGTAAGGGCCCATTCCTACCATATCTATACTCATACTCTTTAAAAAAAGCAAGTCATCGGCAAGATCTTCCAGAGTTTGAAAAGGAAGTCCGATCATTACACCGGTTCCCGTCTGGTACCCGGCTTTCTGAATTTCCTTCAAACAATTCAACCGCGTTTCAAAACTGTGCAAATCATTATCCGGATGAATTTTTTTATAAAGCTGCTCGTTTGAGGTTTCAATTCTCAACAGATATCTCTGCGCTCCAGCTTCAAACCATTCCCTATAAGTTTCATACGATTGTTCTCCCAGAGAAAGAGTTATCCGGAAATCTTCTCCCCCTTCCTTTTTTATTTTGCGGATAAGTTCGGTTATTCTTTTTGTAAAAGATTGATTGCTGATTTCACCGGACTGCAATACTATTCCGTTGTATCTGTTATTTACCGCGAGGGATACAGCGGATAATATTTCTTCGTCTGTAAGAGTATATCTTGCTACTTTTGAATTACCGCTCCGAATACCGCAATAGAGACAGTTTTTTTTGCATTGGTTAGAAAATTCTATCAATCCGCGAACAAACGCTTTTCTCCCGATATATTTTTCCTTAACCGAGTATGCTTTCGTAGTAAGCAGATCCTGTTCATCTTTTTCGGAAATTGCAAGGAGTGAAACAATATCTTGTTTTGAAAAGTCTTCGTTGTTTAATATGTCGTTAATCAGAGACATAATTTATTTCAGAAAGGGGGCAACCGCTCTTTCAAAGATTCCGTTTATATAAGCAATGGCCAATCCATAATTTGTTACTGGTACTCCCGCTTCGATTGCATCGTAGAGTCTGCTGAATACCTGTTTTCTGGTTATCATGCATCCGCCGCATTGAATAACCAATTTATAATCAGTAATCGGCCGTTTTATTTCGCTCAAGCCCGCAACGGTATCAAATTCAAGTTCGGCTTTTGAGAACTCTTTTAGCCATCTGGGTATCTTGACTCTGCCGATATCTTCGCAGCTTACCTGGTGCGTGCATGATTCAAGAATTAAAATTTTATCTCCCTCTTTGAGTTCTGAAATTTTTCTCGCTCCTTTTACATATTCCTGAAAAGGACCTCTCATGTTGGCATATGCAACACTGAATCCTGTAAGCGGAATATCTTCCGGAATAATTTTATTTACGAATCCGAATGCCTGGCTGTCTGTAATTACCAAAGCCGGTTTAATATTAGTTTTTTTCAGAAACAGCTCTGCTTCCGTCTCTTTGACTACAACATTCATAGCGCCATTATCCAGCACATCTCTAATAGCCATTACCTGCGGAAGGATCATCCTGCCATCCGGAGCTTCCGAATCTATTGGTGTAATGAGCATTACAATATCGCCGGGTTTAATAACATCTTTCAGCAAAGAAGGATTCTGATATGCTGTTTCGGGAATTGTTTGTTTAAGAGATTCTATAACAGATTCAAGATTATATCCGGTTGCCGCGCTGAACTCAACGATAAGCGCATCGGAACTCATTTTAATTTTCTTTATCGCTGCATTCGTCAGCGGTTCAATATCCGTTTTATTATTTACAATCAAATACGGAATATGGCGTTTTGTAAATTTTTGAATAAGATCAATTTCAAAATCATCGAAAGAGTTGTTCGCAATTATCAGTATAGCGCAGTCGATCTGTTTAATTATTTCCAGCGATTTTGCAATCCGTTTCTGCCCCAGTTCACCGGTGTCGTCAATACCGGCCGTATCAATAATTACTGCCGGACCAATTCCAAAAATTTCCATCGATTTTTTTACCGGATCGGTTGTAGTGCCGGCAATTTCAGAAACGATTGCAACATCAGATTTGGTCAGCGCGTTAATGAAGGAACTTTTTCCAAAATTTCTTCTGCCGAAAATTCCAATGTGGGGCTTTAAATCTTTTCCTTTCATTGAGATCAATTTTCTTAGTAGTATAAATCCCTTTCGCCGGATTTGAGAAGGGTTAATTTATTTCTGACAGACTCTTTAAGTTTTTCGGTTTCAAGGGCTTCAATATTTTTTTCAATCACCTTCCATCCTTTCGAGGCGGTTGCTGCAGGCGCGTAGTCTATCAAATATTCTGCAAAAGTCAAGATTGCATTAGGAGAACAGTACCTTTTGATAAATCCAGGGACCGAGAATTCCATAAAATGCTCTCCCGTTCTACCAAGTCTGTAGCATGCGGTGCAGAATGAAGGGAGCATTTCCTGTTCCATAAGCTCATTTATAATTTCATTTAACGATCTGTCGTCATTAATTCGGAACTGGCCTCTGTTGAGATTTTTTTCTGATCTATTTTTATCTGCATAGCTTCCAAGTTCAATTTTTGTACCGCCGTCAATTTGAGAAACGCCAAATTGAATTATTTCATTCCGGAGAGTAGCAGGTTCTCTTGCTGTAAGAATCATTCCAGTATAGGGCACTGCCAATCTTAGAATTGCAATTAATTTTGTAAAATCATCATCGTTTACGGAATACTTATCACCGAATTCACTCATCGATGCATCTTTTATTCTTGGAAAAGATATTGTATGCGGGCCTACATTGTAACATGCTTCCAGATGATTAGTATGACGAACCAATCCCATAACCTCGAATCGCCAGTCGTACAATCCAAACAAGACGCCTATTCCCACATCGTCCAGTCCGGCTTCCTGAGCGCGGTCGAGAGCTGTCAATCTATAATTAAAGTCCGTTTTTTTTCCGCGGAGGTGATAAGTTTTGTAAGCTTCCGAATGATAAGTTTCCTGAAAGACCTGATAAGTTCCGATACCGGCTTCTTTAACAATCCTAAATCCTTCTATATCCAACGGCGCCGCATTAATATTTACCCGCCTTATTTCGCCGTGATTTTTTTTAACGCTGTAAGCAACCCGAACAGTGTGAGCGATGTATTCCGGATTGTATAAATCATGCTCTCCGTAAACAAGTATCAGTCTCTTCTGTCCATTCTCTTCTAGCGCTTCAACTTCTTTTACAATCTCCTCGTCAGAAAGAGTTTTTCTTACCGCAGCAGAATTCGACGCCCGGAATCCGCAATATGTGCAATTGTTAGAACATTTGTTGCCGATGTAGAGAGGAGCGAAAAGAACAATTCTGTTGCCGTATATATTTTGCTTAAGAGTACGGGACCCCTCTTTAATCTCTTCTACAAGTTCGGGCGAATCTGCATTTATCAAGCAGGCAACTTCTTCCAGATTTAATCTCTTCTTGGAAAGAGACTTGGTAATTATTTCTCTTACTTTTTCTTTTGTGGGAATTGAGGTTTTTAGATAATTCCATATCTCATCAGAATCGATGAACGGCTTCGTTCTCTCATCAACTATTGAATATTTTTCTGGGGTGAATTTCATCAGTACAATATTTTGAAAATTCAATTAGTATAATTTACATGATAATATCCGGCTATAAAAGATATTCGAAAATTTTTTCGATAAGTTTATTCAGTTATTATTTATAGATGTTTTTGGTCGGAGCGGAAAACCGATAAAACCGAAGAGATGAATCGGCAATTAATTTACTACTGAGGGTATGATTTGGCTGAAGGACATAAATACTCCAGTATAAACGATTATAATCTAATTCATACTGGAGTATTAAATAAAAATCAAATCAATAAGGACCTGAAACGACGCCTCCCTGATCATGGGAAGTCCAATACCACCCTGTTTTTCCAGCGGGAGTAACTCCTTCCACTACCCATTTTTCCTTAACTACAGTGATATTTCTGGACCAGCCCGTTCCGCTGCTTCCGCTCGCTGTTCCTGTAATTGGCGTAGACTGTTTATAAACATACCATCTATACTCCCAATTACCTTTTCCGGAAACATTAGGATTTGTCTGAACACCATTGTTCTGATAATTTGCCGGCAAAGTAGGAAAATTGCCTCCCACTCTTGAAGAAGTGGATGTAAAATCGAGTCCTAATTTTTTTGAGATAATATCTTTTAACCAAATTTCATTTACAGTGCCAGAACCGGATGCCGAATAGGAACAGGTGCTTATGTACTCTTTCACACCTTGCCCTTGAGTGAGTCCGAAATAAGTTGATGATCCGGGAACAATCGTCGTGGTTCCTTCCACCAGATTTGATGTAGCTTCATCCGAGAGTACATAAATTGTAAAGTGTGTTACGGATGCAGAAGCAGTAGTTCCACCTGCGTTCACTGTTGCCGTGAATCCCGAATTTGTGTATGTACCTGTCTGTTCGTTCAATTGAAGCAGCGGAAATGTTTTACCTACCGGCTGCGCCGATGGAAGAGGAAATGTGATGACAACCGGCTGTTGGAATTGTGTACCCGACGGACCAAATTGGCCCGCTGACTGTATAGTTGCGTTAACAGTTGTCGGCGCTGGAACCTGTGCGGCTGGAAGAGCAGCTACAGTTAAAGTTATTGGAGCAGATACTGCATTAGGGGGAACTGATACTGCAAGCGGTTGATTTGAAACGGACTGAGTATTAGTAGTCGAGCCCGTGCCGCCAGTTGCTACAGTAACCGGAGCGGATGCAGCTGCAATTTTAGTCAATAATATATCAGAAACTATAGCTGAGTTCGCAGTTTTATTCAATTCTGCCGTCTTCGACTGAAATCCGTATCCATCTTTATTAGCGGAGACATTTAAAAGATTTTCAGGCAGATTTGATGCATCATAAACATATTTTCCGGTGTTGTCTGTTAAAATGGTTGCAAGAATTGTAGCATCCGACTTTGCAATCTTAATAGTTGCGCCGGAAATTGCAGTTAGGTCTGCTGAATTTTTTACATATCCCGATAAAATAAGCGGCTGGGCATTGGGAACGGGCGGATTAGGAGTCGGCAGTTCCGGTCCTACTCTAGAACTTTCACATCCGTAAAAAAGAAGAGACGCAAAAAAAGAACTGAACAGAAGCCTCAATAAAGCTCGGTTTCCTTTCATATTTCACCTCACTTAATTATTAATTTTTTAAAAAATAATTTCTGACAAAACTTGGATTAAGTCTTTTATAAAAAACCCCCAACCTATTGCCAGTGTTGTAACGCAAACCAATCATTTGATCACTATTCGTTTTTACCAAATAACTCCAATCAAAATTTTCATCATTTCTAATTCTGATGACATCTGGTTTCCAGTAATGTGCAGGAAAAAGCGGAATTGTCAAATTTACCCCTCCATTAGAAATCCCATTTCTGGAGTGAATTGCAAAAAACCCGATTTCAATTTCATTAAATTCCCGATTAATGTCAAAGCGTATGCTCTCATCACCCATTAAATATTTTCCCGCGCTTATTCCTACGGTAAGGTCATATTTTTCAATCCTGTACTCTCCCCCGATAGAACCTGTCCAGATAAATGCATCGTAATAATAAATTTTTCTTAAACCGGAAAAAGACACAATGCTGGTTACACCTGCATTGAAATTCAAATTCAAATCCCCATTGAGAAAATATTTTCTCGCTTCGATATCAAAACCATATCTGTTCTGAGTGAATACACCTGCAGAAAAGGAGAAAAAAAGATCTTCCGGCAGTCTGAAAACTTGATTAGCCGAAATAATTCCGGGGCGTACAGAGTCTTCTCTTGCTCCAAACTGATTAATCACGGGAAGAATTAATTCATAATTGAAATTCATTCCTTTCCACAGAGTTGCAGATAGATTCGAAGAAAGATTTATTTGAGTAAGCACGGGCTTTTCATACGGTCCGAACTCGAATTTCAGCTGAGGTTTGAAAGCAAGATCGAATCTAAATGTGGAAGTATTGAGCGGTTCAGTATCTTTTAGTTTTTCAAAATATTCATCGGTGTTGAAGTTTATGCTCAACTTCTCTGAAAAAATACTTCCGCCAATTTTATTATCGGTGTAATCCCGGCAGTCTTTCAAATCTGCTTCGATAACAAGAAGCGGTATATTTCTGTTCAGGGGAATTAACATAATTTTATCTGCCCCTAAAATTTCCGGAGTTATAATTTTAATTATTTCCAAAATCGCATCCGGTTCGAATCTGTACATTCTGTTTTCATACGAGATTAGTAAAAATCGATCGGAAGTTTTTATTCTCACATTTTCAAATCCGGCGGAAGTAAGTTTAACCGCTAAGTTTTCATGTTGGCTTATTCCCGCGTAAGTTACAGGAATCAAGATGAAGTATAATAGTATAAAACAATACTTGAAACAATTTCTATTTGAGAAAATGAGTCTATTCAATTTGCTATCGCCGATAAGTTAAATAAGTCCCGCCAGAATTTTGGAGCAGATAATTCTTAATCCCGCGCAATTTCCCGAATAATATATGAATTGAATTCTCATTTCTCAATGAAGTTCGAATATAATTTTATCCCCAATGTCCAAAGGTATTCTGCAGGATAAGTTTCATTATAAATTTTTGTCTAAATTTGCACAAAAAAAGGAGGAATAATGGCGGCCAATCATTCTTTAGATATTGTTTCAGAAATAGATTTTCAGGAGGTGGATAATGCACTCAATCAGGCGATTAAAGAGATTGCACAAAGATACGACCTGAAAGATTCTCATACCGAACTGATTCTGAATAAGAAAGAGAAACAGATCGCACTGAATACAAAAGACGACTATTCAAGAAAACAGTCAATCGATATTCTGCAAACTAAATTTATCAAACGCGGAATCTCGATCAAGGCGCTTAAGTATTCGGAACCGGAACCGGCAGCAAACGGCAGGTTAAAACAAACTGTAGATCTTCAGAGCGGTATTTCAAAAGATAATGCAAAAATTATTACTAAGATGATCAAAGAGAGCAAACTCAAAGTAAATTCACAAATTCAGGATGAACAGATCCGGGTGCAGGGTCCAAAGATAGATGATCTTCAGGCGATCATGAAGATGGTAAAAGAAGCAGACCTCGATTTCCCCGTTCAGTTTACTAATTTTAAGTGAACCGTTTTGAAATTATCAAATTTGTACGCATCTGCTTATTAATGATTGTTGAAAATAAAAGAGAACTATTAGTATACAGAACGTAATTATCACTTCGATTCCGATTAAAACTAACAGAACCGCTTAAATTTTAAAACCAAGAACCCCGTCTATGCGGGGTTCTTGATTTACATCTTTTTCTAAAAGATTATAAAGAATATCTAAGACCTAACTGCATTGACCAGCGGGAAGACAAATCAGAGTAACTCCACACAACATTATCTTTCGGTTTGGTGAAACTGTAAACCGGTGTGTTTGGTTTTCCTTGATACGTAATCATACCCTGATAACTGATGAATGTTGGGGTGTCGTTTGCAACATCATATACATGTCCCCAATCCGGGTTCAACAAGTTCAACAAATTCTGAATATCAACAGTTAATTGGAAAGAACCTAAACCCCAAAGATCGGGGATATTTTGAGAAATATGTAAATCAAAATATTCTCTCCAAGGAGCTGAACTGCCGTTCCTTTCCGCAATTTTACCACGATTTGAATTCAAATAATCGTTATTTTTAATGAATTCGTTTAAGTCAGCAAAAGTTGTACCTGGTTTTGTAGACGGAACAAACTGACCGCTCGAGATAGTTCCGAGAAGAATTTCGCTGCTATTTCTAGGAATGTAGAACAAATCGTTTCCATCAAAACCATCATTGTTAAGATTGTTTGATGCTGTTCCTCTTGCAGTGAAGGAGAATGGAGAACCTGTTTGGCCATTATAAAAGAGTGTAATTGATGTCGGAGCATTGCTAAAGAATTCAGCGGTATAAGTAACGGAGGCAAATAATCTATTGCGTATTTCCCAATCCGAAGTTGTTAGTTTGGGTGAATTTGGATCCGTGTCTATAGCAGAATATCTCATTTGTGATTGTGCTTGAGAAGAAGTAACGCTATTACGATCATATGATCTTCCGTAAGTATAACCCGCACTTACCGAGAATCCTCTTGCAACATTTCTCTGAATCTGGAACACTAAGTTATACTGGTAGCCATCGCTGGTATTGTACAGATACATAATATCGTTGAAATTATTATTATAGCTGTTGGTTCCTCCATATATGGGTCGACCATCAACACCGCTTCCAAGTGCCGCAACTTTTCCAACAACCGGCATAAGGTTTAGTTTCTTGTAGAGAAGATCATTAATAGATTGTGAATAGAGCACCTCTGCTGTTCCTACAAAACCCCATGGCAATTGCTGATCAACACCAACATTGAAACGTAACAACTGGGGCATTTTTAAATTTGGATCAGCCAAGTCAATTTCTGATTTTACAGTCGGTGCACCTAATGAGGGGTGATCGCCGGGCAGATACTGACCGTTTGGATCCGCTCTAAACGGAAGAGTTTTTCCAAAAGCGCTTACTTCCGCAATTAACATTCCTGAATTACCATAGTTATTAGAGATCCATACGTAAGCCGGACGTCCTGTGAACATACCGACACCGCCTCTAATTTGTGTTGTTCTATCACCCGAAACATCCCAGTTGAATCCAACTCTAGGAGACCATAATGGATTTCCGGATGGAACTTGATCTGTTCTGATTCCGCCTAAATATTTTGAAACCGAATCGTTCTTGGCCGGTGTATCCGGGAAAAATGGTATATCTACGCGTACACCGTAAGTTAATTTTAACTGCGGAAGTATTGTCCACTCATCCTGAATATAAAAACCAAATTGAGCAACATTAAACTGAGCAGATGGCTGAGAGTCAGATGTTCTTGAATAATCATGAAAATAAGTTGCAACTTTATCTGCCTGGAAATCGGCAAGACTATTATACTGATAATATCCCAAGAAATTTCTGATGAATAAATTTCTAAACTTGAAAAACTCATTGTGAGTTCCAATAGTAAAAATATGGTTGCCCGCGAAATAAGAGAAGTTGTCTGTAAACTCAATAATATCCTGATCCAACTGATTTGCACCAGAGTACTGGTCGAAACCAGCAGTCATTGTGAATGTTCTATTCAATTCGTTCACGGTTACAAGAGGCGTAAGTGCACCTGTATTTGTTCTATGATCACGAATTGTTGTATACCCAGCAATCAATTCGTTGGAGATATTGTTGCCAAAATGACTGTTTAATCTGAGAATAGTTGAGTTTGTAGTACTATTCATTCTGTAATTGTAAGAATCAAAGCTCATGCTTGATGTACCTCTACCGGAAAGGTTGTCCCGGTAAGCATCAACATAATTATTAGTAAGAGAAAGTTGATGTTTCTCAGAAAGGTTATAATCAAATCTTAACAGCAATTTGGTACTCGGCTGTTCTGAGCTGAAAACATCATAGCTACCAGGATTTGCAAATCCTTTTGAGGCCAAAATAGTTTTAAATTGTTCAACTAAAGCCACTAATTGATCCGCTGTGTTATTTCCAAAACCCTGTACTAAAGATGTATTGTACTGAGGTCTTGTATTAGTTGTCCTTTCTCCATTAACGAAGAAGAAGAGTTTATCTTTCACAACGGGGCCGCCTAAACGGAATCCATACTGATAATTAGAGAAATCAGCAACTTTTTGATCTAATCCCGTGTTTGCATTCCTTTGACCTATAAAATTTTGATTCCTGCCGAAGAAAAATGCTGATCCAGAAAATTTATTCGCACCCGAACGTGTAATAGCATTGATGCCGCCGCCTGTAAATCCGCCGTATCTAACATCATAAGGTGCAATCACAACTTGAAATTCCTGAATAGCATCCAGGCTGATAGGATTTGTTCCGGAAGTGCCTCCAGGTGTTCCGGAAGATCCCAGTCCGAACAAATCATTATACTGAGCACCGTCGATTTGAATATTATTAAATCTGCTTGTTCTTCCTGCAGCCTGCAAATTCAATCCAGAGAAAAGAGGTGATAGTTTTGCAAAATTTGAAAAACTTCTGTCAATGGTTGGAACCTGTTCAATTTGTCTTAGTGAAACGTTTTGAGAGGCTCCCGTTCTAGCTTGACTGAGTACAGCTCCTTTTTCTGCTGTAACTGTTACACCCGATAACTGAACTGCCTGTTCCGGTAATTTGAAATTGATCTGAAGATTCTGCCCTAATTCAAGGTAGATTCCATCTTCAACCTGTGAAGTGTAACCGATCATCGATACTGTAACCTTATATGGTCCGCCTACACGCATGTTTACTAAATTATACTTTCCGTCAACACGGGCAGTTGTTCCATACTGTGTTCCAGATGGCTGATGTACAGCAATAATTGTAGCACTTGGCAATGCAGCCCCGTTCTGATCAACTATTGTTCCGTTTATAGCTGACGTAGTCTGGGAATACATTAACTGAGAGCTAAACATTACAGCTGTAAAGAGAAAAAAGGAAATCAAATGTTTAACTTTTCTCATACATTACTCCTTAATGGGTTAATAAAATAGGTTTTTTTTTGTGAAGTGAATTTTTTTAGAGACTGATTTTTCCGATCTCTTAGATATAAGATTTTTTTCAAATTCATGGAGCGGAACAATTTAGCAAAACTCACAATTTTTGAATTAATTGTATAACGGAGACATATTTTTGCACTTGGAAGATATGAAAATCCCGTTATAGTCAAAAGAATTTTAACAAAATTTTTGTCTCTTAAAATCTAATTATTTAGCCGAATAAAGTTGATTTTTCATTAGAAAGGATTATCTTCGGATAAGCGCAGTAAATCTTCATTATACAAATTCATTCTTATATATGTACTGATTCTTTAACTTAACGGAAAAGCAAATATGTTAAAAAAACGATGGTATTTAATAGCTCTTCTCATTGCATTCAGTTTAACCATATCGGCAGCGCCAAAGCCGTATCTAATATTAGTTTCTTTCGATGCGTTCAGATGGGATTATTTGAACCGCGGGCTCTCTCCGGTACTTGAGAAAGTACGCCAGGAAGGAGTTTCGGCTCTCTCTCTAAAACCGACTTATCCTTCAAAAACTTTTCCGAACCATCTTTCGATAATAACTGGGATGTATCCTGCCCATCATGGCATTATTGCAAATAATTTTTTGGATCAGTTTACCGGAAAACTATACAGAATGAATGACTCAATATCTTCAAGAGATGGAAGATGGTATCTGGGAGAAGCGTTTTGGGAAACAGCTGAACGGCAAGGCATTATTACCGCAAGTTATTTTTGGCCTGGCTCGGAATTGGCGCTCCCTTACCGGCACCCGACTTATTATCAGGCGTATGACCACCAACGTCCTTATGAAAAAAGGGTGGACGGTGTAATTGATTGGCTTAAACTTCCAGCAGATAAACGCCCCCACTTCATAACGCTTTATTGCCACGAAACGGATTCGCAGGGTCACAGATACGGCCCAGACTCTCCTCAGACTAACGATGCTATCAAACGCCTCGACGAGGTAGCCGGTTATCTCTTAAGTAAACTTGATGAAATAAAAATGAGAGACAGCGTGAATGTTGTTTTCCTTTCAGACCACGGAATGACAGAAGTGTCTGCGGAAAGAAGTATCAACATCGAGAAAATTCTTGGAGATATTAAATGCAAGCTTTCGGATTCCGGTCCGCTCCTTTTTGTTGAACCGGATAAGGGAAAAATTTCAGAGACTTATAATCAGTTGAAAAAAAATGAGAATCATTACAAGGTATATTATCTAGAGGAAATTCCTTCTTACTTTCATTTTGAAGATAATCCATTCATTTCCCCAATAGTTGTTATTGCGGATTTGGGATGGTCTGTGGTTACTAACCGTAGATCGGATTATGATGGAAAAGGAAACCACGGTTACGATAATAATCAGTTGGATATGCAGGGAATATTTTTAGCAACGGGTCCCGACTTCAAAAAAAATTACCATACCGGCACTTTATGGAATATCGACATCTATCCCCTGCTCTGCAAATTATTCAAAATATTTCCGAGAAAGAACATAGACGGCGACCTGGACCGGATCGGTTTCATTTTAAAAGATTAATGAGCGGCTTTAAGGCATGAAAAAAGAACTATTAAAGATAGATTGCGAAAAATATTTTCTTGAAAACGGCTTGCAGGTGATTCTTTACCCCGATCATTCCTTCCCGCTGGTATCAGCTAATATCTGGTACCGTGTCGGTTCTGCAAATGAAACTCCCGGCAAAACCGGCTTTGCGCATCTGTTCGAACATATGATGTTTCAGGGCTCAAAAAATGTTCCCAAAGAGGGGCACTTCCGCTACATCCAGGAAGCCGGAGGAAATTTGAACGGATCTACGAGTATAGACAGAACAAATTATTTCGAAACTGTGCCGGCAAATTATTTTGAACTGCCCCTCTGGCTGGAATCTGACCGGATGGGTTTTATGGCCGAGGGGCTCACTCAGGAAAAACTTGATAATCAGAAAGATGTTGTGATGAACGAACGCCGGCAGTCTTACGAGAATCAGCCGTATGGAACAGCGTGGGAAAAACTTTTTTCTAATCTTTACCCTTCAAATCATCCATACTCCTGGCCTACAATAGGCTGGATGGAAGACATTGCCAAATTTGAACTGGAAGATGTAAAAAAATTTTTTGCTTCATACTATTCTCCAAGCAATGCTTCGCTTGTTGTAGCCGGTAATTTTGAAACGGCAAAAATGAAATCTCTCGTTCAAAAATATTTCGGCGAAATCCCTAAAGGAAATCATGTGCGGGATATTTTTGTGCCGGAGTTTCAGATTCCCGCAACAAAAAAAATCGTTTTCGAAGATTCGGTTCAGCTTCCCCGAATTTATCTGGGATTTCACACTACAAAAGCTTTCAGCCGGGACGATGCTTCTTTGGATCTTCTTTCGGACATTCTAACATCTTCCAAAAACGCCAGACTCCAGAAAGCTCTTATTTTTGAAAAGCAGATTGCACAGGAAATCTTTTCGTTTCAGTATTCAGGCAGACTGGACGGATCATTCATTATTGTTTCAACCGCTAAGCCGGGAATCTCCTTAGAAAAAATCAAAGAGGAAGTTCAGAAAGAAATTTTGGATCTCACACAGAACGGAATTTCAACCGAAGAATTGGAACGCGCAAAGAACAGTCTTAAATCCGCCTACATCTTTTCGCTTCAGAAATTGGATCACATCGCGGACCATCTTAACCATTATAATTATTTTTTGAATGAGCCGGATTCATTCACGTTAGATCTGTCGCGTTATGAAGCGGTTACCAATGATCAAATTGCAGAAGCAGCCCGCAAATATCTTACGGCGGAACATATCGAACTAAACATTATACCCAAAAAGTAGAGACAAATGATAGACAGAACAAAAGCTCCTGTCCCAGAAAAAAATATTTCATTTGAGATTCCGGAATTGAATGAGCTCCAGCTTTCAAACGGAACAAAACTTTATTTCATCAGAAAGGAAAAACTTCCTATTGTTTACACGGACTTGCTGTTTCTTTCCGGCAGCAAATTGGATCCGGCAGATAAAAAAGGTTTGGCATACCTTACCGCTCTTTTGATAGACGAAGGCGCCGGAGAGTACGATTCGCTCGCATTGAACGGTGAATTTGAAAAATTGGGAACTGTTTTTTCCGTTTCATCCAGCCATGATTCGATCGGTCTTACTCTTCTTAGCCTTAAAGAGAATTTGAGCCGCTCTATAGAACTCTTATCAAAAATAGTTTTAGAACCCGCGTTTGAAGAAAAAGATTTTTTAAGAGAGAAGAAGAAAGTTTTAGATAAAATTCTTCAGTTGAAAGATGAGCCCTCATACATAGCGGAGACCGTGTTCGAGAAATTATTATTTGAGAACACGCATTATTCCTTTCCGGAAATCGGAGATGAAAAGAGTATTTCTGCCATATCGAATTCCGACATAAAAAATTTCCACGCCGGAAATTTTACTTCTTCAAACTCAGTCTTCATCGTCGCGGGAAATCTGACTCAAGAAGAAGCGCTTGAACATTTTAATAAATACTTTAAAAACTGGAAATCGGGCAGTAAAACATCCGTCCCTTTTTTGAAACCAGAACCTAAACCGACCTCATTTTACATTGTCGACAAAAAAGATTCCGCGCAAAGCGAAATCAGAGTCGGCCACCTTGCAAAAAAAAGAAACTCGCCGGATTACATGCCGGCCAGAATAATGAATGCAATTCTGGGAGGACAGTTCAGCAGCCGGATAAATTTGAATCTGAGGGAAGCCAAAGGATTTACCTACGGTGCCGGTTCGGCTTTCCACTATTATCAAGACAGCGGATTGTTCCAAGTTTCAACAGCAGTCAATATAGAAAACAGCGCTGAGGCTATCTCCGAAATTATAAAAGAATTAAACGGAATAAGAGAAAACATCAGCAGCAAAGAGATCGATTTTGCAAAATCGTATCTGATCAAACAATTTCCTTCGAGGTTTGAGACTTACGCGCAGACCGCCAAAAATATTGAGCAGCTTCTGCTTCACGATTTGAAGATTGACGAGCTTTTAAATTACACCTCGAAGGTTGACTCGGCAACTCCGGATGAAATTTTGAATGCCGCCAGAGAAAACATAATTACGGATAAACTCACTGTGCTTGCGGTGGGTGATAAAACAAAACTGATTCCTCAGATAACAGATAAATTCAATTTAGAACCTGTAGAGTTGGATATCTACGGCAATTTACTTAGCTGATGCTACTTTTTGTTCTGTGCCAGATATGTTTTGGAGACAGAAATAATTTTGTCTCCCCTTTTTTTGCATCTCTCTAATGCAGGCACCAATTTCTGAAAATTTTCAAAAGTTGTTATAAAAACTTTTTGCCTTTGCCCGGTTGAATCGTCGGCAATTTTATTGAAACGGGTTAAAAGATCGGCATCGTCATTTCCGTTCAGATAGATCATCTCTGATAATTTTATCACATTAATTCCCTGCCGCTGAAAATCATCCCGTATAAATTTATAGGCAGGTGAATTGAAAATATTTGATTTTTCATCCACCGCCAGAATTTTTGCGTCTTTGAATGCGAATAAAATATTTTTAATCGAGCCGCGCAAAATCTCGTTCTGAAATCCCTGTTTCAATTTCATTTTAGAGTCGCTTATATCATCATTCAGCAGAAGCGTATATTCTTTTCTGTAATTCTTGAGAGTATCCGCTTTTACGGCGGCGGTTCCGTCCGGCACTACCAGGCAGGACGCGGGATAAATGAGAGACAAGAAATTATTAAAATTTTCTCCGCTCAAATCGAATGCATCGGATAAGACAAAAGAGAGACTATTTCTGTTTCTTATAATGCTTTTATCAGGAGTAAGAACGGCTTTTAATTTAAGGATCTCATTAGCGTAAACTCTGATCTCTGTGGAACCGAATATTTTTTTTTCTTCACAGACAAATCCGGTAATATCTTTTTCAATAATCTTGTTTATATCTCTGATGACAAGAGGAATAGGCACGTCAGAAGGGAGATTGACTAAGATCTGAATCTTTACCGAATCCTCTTCGCCCGGCTTCACTTTTTTTATTTTGATCCAGTTTTTTTCTATTCCGTATTCGTTAAGAACAATAAAAAACGTGTCCTCAATTTTTTGAACCGATAATTCGGAGGGGTGAACAACATTTTCTGATTTAGCCGGTTTTTGAATTCTGTCGATTATGATGTCCGTAATGAGCAAAACGACTGCTATAAGGAGCAGTGTTTTTATGAAATTATATTTTTTAGAGGCCAAATGCGATCCGGTATAAATACAGAATATTTATGAAGATTATTATAAATTTTTAAAATCAGGTTTTCTCTTTTCAATAAAAGCGAGTGTTCCTTCTTTGAAGTCGGAAGTGCCGCAGCAAACCGCAAAAAGGCTCGACTCAAGATTCTGCCCCTCTGTGTCGGAGACATCATCGCAAGCAACAACAGCCCGCAGCGCCATGCGGACGGCAATCTGTCCCTTGGAAGAAATTTTTTCTGCCAGTTCCGCAGCTTTGTTAAGAAGTTCTTCCGGAGGAACAACTTTATTAACCAATCCGATTCGCATTGCTTCATTCGCATCTATCATATCGCCGGTAAAAATCAATTCGGCTGCTCTTCCCGAATTAATCAAACGTGTTAATCTCTGCGTGCCCGCATAACC
>JAKAMT010000190.1 GCA_021812705.1 Bacteroidota bacterium
GAGAAATTGCGGCATACGGGACCTATGATGAAATTATAAAAAACGATAAATCACTGACCGGGAAATATCTTTCGAACAAATTGTCTATCCCGGTTCCTTCAAAAAGGAATCTAGATGCAACCGAATCGATAAAGATCATCGGCGCAAAGGAAAATAATCTTAAAAATATTTCCGTCGAGTTCCCTCTTAAAAAGTTTGTTGTTGTAACCGGAGTCAGCGGTTCCGGCAAATCAACTCTTGTCCATGATATTCTTTACAGCGGAATTGTGAAGATAAACGGAGGCAACCCGCCCAAATTAGGAAGGTATGATTCAATTGAGGGATCACGCTACATTGACGAAGTTGAAATTGTTGATCAGTCGCCGATAGGAAAATCTCCCCGTTCGAATCCGATAAGTTACGTTAAGGGATACGAACTGATACGCGAGCTTTTTGCCGCCACGCCGCAGGCAAGATCACGCGGTTACAAACCCGGTTATTTTTCTTTCAATGTTCCCGGCGGAAGATGCGAGACCTGCCAGGGAGAAGGATATATAACAATCGAGATGCAATTCCTCGCCGACCTGTATCTTGAATGCGACGACTGCAAGAGCACGCGTTTCAAAAAGGAAGTAAGAGAGATTACATACCGCGGCAAAAATATTGTCGAAGTCCTTGAAATGACCGTCGATGAAGCTATCGGCTTCTTTGAGAATAACACGAAGATAGTTTCGATTCTTCAGGTTCTTTCCGATGTAGGACTCGGATATATAAAACTCGGCCAGCCATCAACCACATTATCGGGCGGAGAAGCACAGCGCGTTAAATTAGCACTCCACTTATCTCAGCAGAAAAAAAACCGGCACACGCTTTTTATTTTTGACGAACCCACAACAGGTCTCCATTTCGACGATATAGGCAAATTGCTGAACTGCTTTAATATGCTGATTGAAAATAAAAATTCAGTGGTGATAATAGAGCACAACCTTGATATTATTAAGTGCGCCGATTTTATAATTGATCTCGGTCCCGAGGCCGGAGAAAAAGGGGGAGAAATTGTTGCCGCCGGAACTCCGGAAGAGATTATAAAAAATGAAAAAAGCCACACAGGCAGATATCTAAAAAAATATTTGAAGACATAAAACAAAATCGGTTATGAATTACTGGCTTGTCAAATCGGAACCTGCGGTTTTTTCAATAGACGATCTTGCAAAAGAAAAAGATCAGACTACTTACTGGGACGGAGTAAGAAATTATCAGGCGAGAAATTTTCTGCGCGATGATTTTAAGACCGGCGATAAAGTAATTTTTTATCACAGCAATTCCGAACCCCCGGCGGCAGTTGGAATATGCGAAGTTGTGAAGGAAGGATATCCAGATTTCACGGCATTCGATCCTGAGAGCGCCCATTACGATCCGAAAAGCAAAAAAGATGCCCCTGCATGGATGATGGTCGATATTAAATTGATTAAAATCTTTGCATCGCCTGTTTCTATTACGAAGATGAAAGAGAACAAAAAACTAGCAAAAATGCTGCTCCTTAGACCGGGCAACCGCTTATCTGTTATGCCGGTTACAAAAGACGAATACAATGAGATTATAGGAATGGGCCGCTGAATTTTTGCCGGCACTACGATTTTGAAATATTTTCATGAATTGAATATCTCAGGCATACATGAACCAAAAACGTCTGCGCATACTTAAAGAGGGGGAGCTTAAAGCGGGTCCCGTAATTTACTGGATGCAGCGGGATCAGCGGGCTCATGATAACTGGGCACTGCTCTATGCGCAATCGTTCGCGATAAAAAACAATCTTCCCCTTATTGTAGTATTCAACTTAGCAGATCAATTCCTGGATGCCACAATCCGGCAGTATGACTTCATGCTGGCAGGTCTGGAAGAAACTGAGAAAGAGCTGAGCAGATATAATATTGCGTTCTATATTTTAACCGGCGCGGCAGAAAAAAACATTCCAACTTTTATAAAAGAATCTAACGCCAGCATTCTGATAACGGATTTTAATCCCATTAAAATTGCGGGGATCTGGAAAAAATCCGTCGCCGCTCATATTAACATTCCGTTTCATGAAGTGGACGCACACAATATTGTTCCATGTTTAGCTGCATCAGGCAAACTGGAATTCGGCGCATACACTATCCGTCCCAAAATCAACAAACTGCTTCCGGAATTTCTGGATACTTTTCCCGATCTTAAAAAAATGAAGAACATTTATTCATCCCCCAAAAACAATTGGAAAAAGATCCGCTCAGGATTAAAAATAAATTTTGATGTGCCGCCGGTAAACTGGATTGCTCCGGGCAGCCGGGCCGCCCACTCATTGCTGGTTAATTTCATCGGACACAAACTTGCCGATTACAATTCAAAAAGAAACGATCCCAACGCCCGCGCCGTTTCTAATTTGTCTCCTTATCTTCATTTCGGACAGATCTCAGCGCAGCGGATTGCAAAAATAATTTCAACCGTCGCCGGAAATTCCGAAAGCGCAAATGCTTTCCTGGAAGAGATGATCGTCCGCCGCGAATTATCAGATAATTTCTGTCACTTTAATAAAAATTACGATTCGTCCGCCGGATTTCCGGAATGGGCAAAAAAATCTTTGGATGAACACAGAAAAGACAAAAGAGAATTCCTCTACACCGAAAAGCAGTTTGAGAATGCGCGGACGCATGATGATTTATGGAATGCCGCGCAGATTGAAATGGTGAAAACCGGCAAGATGCACGGATACCTCAGAATGTACTGGGCAAAGAAGATTTTAGAATGGAGTTCCACTCCGGAAGCCGCAATGAAAACGGCGATATATCTGAATGACAAATATGAATTGGACGGGCGCGATCCGAACGGGTATGCCGGAATTGCGTGGTCGATTGGAGGGGTGCACGACCGCGCCTGGTTCGACCGCCCTGTTTACGGCAAGATCCGCTATATGAACTATAACGGTTGCGCAAAGAAATTCGATGTAAAAAAATATATTGCGGATAACCGGCAATGAAAGAATATTCTTATTCATTCGCTGCTAAGCTGTTTTACAGATACGGCAACATTCCGGTTACATTTTTGCTTTTGATTTATCTGACCACCTCGGTGATAGGCTCACTTTCGAAATGGTATTTTATTTTAGCAGCGCTAATAAATCTGTTAATAATCATCTGGCTCAATAAATACTATATAAAAACTTACCGTTTGTTCCCGTTCAAAATTATTCTTGAAGATGACCGTCTTGTATGCACCGATTTTTTTCTTTCAAAGAGGAGAATTGAAATTTTATTCGGCGAAATTGATTCTGTCTCCGGAGGAATTTTCAGCGGGTATCCCGGCCGTCCCACTTTCATTCATGAGAAGAAGACGGATGTTACAATAGGCATTTATGCATCATCGGGAAAATTCAACGAGCTGATTCTGGAAATCTTAAAGAGAGTCAATGAGGATTTATACCGGGATTTGCTTGATAGGGTAAAAAATCTCGGTTTAAAATAGAAGAGGCTCTCTTTGAAAACTCCGCAAACAGGAACAGATAAATTTTCTGTGCCGCTCCGCCGTCAGTTTGCGCTAACCCGGTCCCGAAGTTTTCAGAGAAAGCCTCTTACAGCCTTCACAAATTATTTTTTGTAGATAAGGATAGCATCCTTTGCTTGTTTAGCAATTCTGAATTTCACAACTTTTTTAGCCGGGATCTGGATTGTTTCGCCGGTTTTTGGATTTCTGCCTAATCTTGCTTTTCTGTCAACGAGGACTAATTTTCCCAAACCCGGGATTACAAATCCTTTTTTAGCTTCTTTGTAGCCAAGAACTACTAATTCCTGAATGAATTCACCGGTAGCTTTTTTGCTTAGTCCGGATTTTTTTGCCATATAAGTCAAAATCTGGCTTTTGGTCATTGACATATTATTGCCTCTTCTAATTTGTGAATGAAATTCGTATGAAATTTAGTATTTTTTTAATTGAAAACAAACATTTTTTGTCGTTTATCAAACAAATGATTTATACGAAGACCGCGTTTTTAAGCAATAGATTTGCGGTTAAAATTAAGGTTCTTTTTTTGAAGAGAGTGAATTTCGGTTTATTTTGAGAACAAATTTTTAGCTGATACGTGAAGAAAATAATTTTATTGCCCCTTTTATTTTTATCTCTTTCATCCGCGAATATTTCTGCGGAAAATTTTTTCCGGTTGAAGGAGAATCAATTAGTAAATCGTGCCGACTCTTTGAAGAAATCGCCGGCGGTTAAAGACACGGCTTCAATAAAAAAGAAAAAAGAGATTCTGCTGCCGATGAAAATTAAGCGGCTGAGCAGTAACGAGTTTAAATCTGATTTTATTTCCGAAGAAGATATAAGAACCACAGATTACAGAACAGTTGTAGATTATTTTTCGGGTGCGGCATTTTCATTTATAAATGATTTTGGTTCGCTTGGATATCCGAATGAGATGTTCCTTTACGGAACGGGAAACGGAAACATCGAGGTACTTTCGGACGGAATCCCGGTCAACAGCCGTTTGTCCAATTCTTTCGCTTTAAATCTTTTTCAGTCGGAAAGCATTAACTCTGCCGAAATAATTTCTCCTACGCGGGGATTTTTATTTTCCACTCTGAACAACGCCGTCTCTCTGAATTTAATTTCACGCGACCCGGATATACGCAAGCCTTATTCCAGACTCCGTTATTATCAGGCCGCTAATTCCGAAGCTCAGCTGGACGGAATTTTCAGTTTCAATCCTGCAAACCGTCTGAATGC
>JAKAMT010000191.1 GCA_021812705.1 Bacteroidota bacterium
ATGTTTCGCAATTAAATTTTACGGCAAAGACGGTCAATTGGCAAAATACGCCAACGGAGGATTGGCAACCGGATTCCTGAGCTGGTTTGGCGCCTTCAATCTTGATTCTGATGCTGAGACTGCGTTTAAACTATTCACTGAAGAATTTGCCTCTTATCCGGCTTCCAAGAAAGATTTTCTCTTTATGTACAATTCAGCATATTCAAAAGTAGATAAGGAGAAGGCCGCAGACTTTCTGAAAAAAGAAGCAGCAGAATTTGAAAAGACTCTAACGCAAAGCGAAACCGATCTTGCATTTTTATATCAGCTCTATAATACTCAGAAATTAAAAGATAAAGCCGATGCGGTCAAAGCTCAGATACTTGAAAAATATCCTTCCAGCCAGCAGGCGGAGATGTTAAAATTCAGCGAAGCATATTCAACAAAAGATCCGGCACAAAAAAGCGCGCTGGCAGAAAAATTTAAAGCCCAGTTCCCTAAATCGGTCTATATTCAGTATCTGTTTCCCGATCCGACGCAGGCATTAATAAAAGAGGGAAAATATAAAGAAGCGTTTGAAGCAATTAAAAATAATCCGAAAGCAACAAGCCAGAATTACAATTCACTGGCCTGGGCTATGTATGAAAAAAATGCCGACCTTCAATTTGCAAAAGAAGTGGCGGCAAAAGGAGTCGAGTTTGCATCGAAAAATCCTTTGCCGGCCGACGTAAAAAAACCGCCTTACTATTCAGAAAAAGAATTTCAAAAAATGATGAATGCGTCAAGCTATGCGATGATAGACACCTACGGCGCTATACTTCTTAAACTCGGAGAGAATAAAGAAGCTCTGAAATATATAAAGCAGGCATTCGATCTTGACCGCGGCAGAAGCGCAGATGTGAACGAGAGATATTCCCAGGCTTTGATGGCGAACGGTAATTTTAAAGAAGCGCAAGCAGAATTGGAAAAATTTATTTCGGAAGGGAAAAGCACGGCGGCGATGAAAGACCTTTTGAAAGAAGCTTACATAAAAACAAAAGGATCGGATGCTGAATTTGATAAATATTTGTCTTCTCTTGAATCCAAAGCAAACAAAAATGCGCTGGATGAGATCAAGAAAACAATGATCAAACAGCCTGCGCCTAAGTTCACTCTTACAGACCTCGAAGGTAAAAAAGTTTCTCTCGCCGATCTGAAAGGGAAAATCGTGATAATAGATTTCTGGGCCACCTGGTGCGGACCGTGCAAAGCTTCCTTCCCGGGAATGCAGAAAGCGGTTAACAAATATGCAAGCGATCCGAACGTGAAATTTTTATTCGTCAACACTTGGGAACGTAATGTAGAAGATAAAAAGAAAAACGCTCAGGATTTTATAACGCAGAACAAATATACTTTTCATGTGCTGCTTGATATAGACGACAAAGTGATCGACAGCTATAAAGTAAGCGGCATTCCTACAAAATTTATTATCGATAAAAACGGAGATATCCGCTTCAAAGCGGTCGGATTTGACGGAAGCGACGATAAATTGGTAAGCGAACTCTCCGCTATGATAACTCTTCTTCAATAAAATTAGGGCTAAAACCGGGTGTCCTTTAATTAGGACGCCCGGAAAATATTCTCCTTTTAATCATATCTCAAAGACCTATTTTACAATCATCCCCATAAGTACTAATTTTAGTATGAAAAATTTTCTCAATATGGAGTAACTATGGCAGTAATCCGTCCTTTTAAAGCAGTGCGTCCCTCGGAAAAAGTGGCTCACCTCGTAGCAAGTGTTCCTTACGATGTTGTTGACAGAGAAGAAGCGGCTGAGTTGGCTAAAGGAAATCCGATCAGTTTTTTACGCGTAACCAGATCCGAAATTGAAATGAAAGAAAAGATCAATGTCTATTCACAGGAAGTTTATCAGAAAGCGAAAGAAAATTTCTACAGAATTAAAGAAGAAGCTCCGATGATTCAGGAACAGACTCCGCATTTTTATCTTTACAAACTTACAATGGGAAATCATTCCCAGACCGGAATTGCCGCAACATTTTCTGTTGATGATTACGAAAAAGATATAATCAAAAAACATGAAAAGACACGCAAAGTAAAAGAAGACGACAGAACAAATCATATCATCACTACCGAAGCGCAGACCGGTCCGGTTTTTCTTACTTACAAATCCGTGACTGCCGTTGATCATGCCGTGAATGAAACAATCAGCAAAAACGATCCGGTTTATAATTTTACTTCTCAGGACGGAATCCGTCATGAAATCTGGGTGCTTCCGGAAAATTTGAACGAAGTGATTATAAACGAAATAGCTAAAGTGAAAAATCTTTACATCGCGGACGGGCATCACCGCGCCGCAAGCGCCAACCGCGCAAGGATTGAAAAGAGAGAGCACAATCCGAATCATACCGGAGAAGAAGAGTATAATTATTTTATCGCGGTTCTATTTCCGGCGGAACAACTTAAAATTCTCCCTTACAACCGCGTTGTGCGCGATCTTAAAATGACCAAAGAGATGTTTTTAGAGAGAGTTAAGGAAAATTTTGACGTGACGGAAACAAATTCTCCCAATCCGCCGGCAGTAAAAACATTTGCAATGTATATTGATAAAAAATGGTTTCTTCTTAAACCGAATAAAAATGTGAAGGAAGGAAAATCTGTCGGCGATAAACTGGATGTAAGTATTCTTCAGAACAATCTTCTTCAGCCGGTGCTTGGAATTGAAGATCCGCGCACGGATACTAATATCGATTTTATAGGGGGAATCAGAGGCACATCGGAATTGGAAAAATTAGTCGACTCCGGAAAAGCCGTGGCTGCTTTTTCTCTGTTTCCGGTCTCGGTTGATGACCTTATTAATATTTCAGATGCGGGCGAAACAATGCCTCCTAAATCTACATGGTTCGAACCGAAACTGAGAGACGGACTTTTGGTTCATACAATTTAATTACAAAAATATTTTTAATTGATCTTGCTGGAATAGTCAAGATAAAATAACGGAGATAAAAAAATGGAAAAGCGGATTTATAATTTAAGCGCGGGACCCGCAATACTTCCGGAAGAAGTTCTGCTGGAAGCGCAGAAGGATCTTTACAGCTACAAAGGATCCGGCATGAGCGTGATGGAAATGAGCCACCGTGGAAAAATATTCGACGCTATTATTAAAGAAGCAGACGCGGATCTTAGAAAACTTCTCGGCATCGACGAGAAATTTTCAATTTTATTTTTGCAGGGAGGCGCAACGCTCCAATTCTCTATGGTCCCGCTTAATCTTATGCCCCCTAAAAACAAAGCAGATTATATTGTAACGGGCGCATGGGCAGAAAAAGCAGTCAAAGAAGCAAAAAGAGTCGGCGCTGTTAACATTGCAGCCACGACAAAATCCGAAAGCTTCGTGCGCATTCCGAAACAGGCCGAACTTAAACTTGATCCGGATGCATCATATGTTCATTTTACATCTAACAATACAATCTACGGAACGGAATGGAGAAGCGAACCTGAAGTGGGCAGCGTTCCGCTCGTGTGCGACGCATCTTCGGATTTCCTTCATAAAAAATTGGATATGAATAAATACGGATTGATCTACGCAGGCGCGCAGAAAAATATCGGTCCCGCAGGCGTTACGGTTGTGATAGTAAGAAAAGATCTTCTTGAAAGATCATCCGATGCGCTTCATACTTACATGAACTATAAAATACATGCCGATAACGAAACGATGTACAATACTCCAACAACTTTTGGAATCTATATTGCTGGACTCGTTTTCAAATGGCTTTTGAATATGGGCGGCTTGGACGAGATGTACAGACGCAATGTTGAAAAAGCAAAAATCCTTTATGATGCAATTGACGCAAGCGGCGGATATTATAAAGGAACAACGGTCGTTGAAGACAGATCATTGATGAACGTTACTTACGTGCTGCCGAATGAACAGCTTACAGAGAAATTTATTAAAGAAGCGTCGGCAAAAGGATTCAGCGGACTGAAAGGGCACCGGTCTGTAGGCGGCATTCGCGCGTCAATATATAACGCCTTCCCTAAAAAAGGGGTTGAAGATCTGGTGACTTTTATGGACGACTTCAAAAAGAACAATTGATTTATAATCTTTAAGAAAAACAAAAACCCGGTCTCATTAAACCGGGTTTTTTATTTTAAATAATCTGTCAGACTTTTTTTCTTTCCCAGAATGCATCTATAATGAGAAGAATAAATAGATAGAGAGCCACTAATGACAATGTGAGATAAAATGCGTTTGTCATTTTGAGAAAGAGAGTATCAAAAAATTTTGGCACTCTTGCAACAGTCTCGCTTAATACTTTGCCATCCTGCCCGAAAGAAATCTCTTTTGTGGCCGGAACTCTGAATGAGAATTGTGTTATGGTGAGAATTATCCATATTATAAAAAACACAACTGCAGGTTTAATGATTTTTTGCATGATCTTCCCCGGCCTTATAAGTGATGTTAATTTCCGGTTTCTTTCCTGAATAGATCCGATATCATTTTAATAAAAGTATATAAAACATAAAATAAAAGCATTCCGGCTGCTGAATACAGCAAAGACAATCCTAATCCGTTTAGCAGAGATTCCGACAAGGAAAGGTCCGGATTTCGGAATGATAATAAGTTGAGTAGAAAAAAGATAAAAAATAAACCTATCCCGATAGAGATAAATTTTTGATTTTCTTTTGATAAAAAGCTCATAGCCCGCCTTGCGTTATTTATTTGGAAATATTTAGTAAACAGATTCAGCAGAC
>JAKAMT010000192.1 GCA_021812705.1 Bacteroidota bacterium
GCAAGCGGAATCATCTGCATATTGCTGTTTAGTCCGTTCGCGGAAAAAATTATACGCAGGAGCTTCGATTTTACTAATTCATTTTTCGGAATTGAAACAGAGACTATATTTTTTTGAAAGGAAAGATCTTTGCCCGATAATTTTTTGTTGTCCAAAAAAACGAAAAGGTCGGCGTTATTTATTTTGAAACTATTGGCGCCTTCAAGAAGAAAGCTGAATTTTGATTCCTCCGTTCCGGCTTTAAAATCTATTTTGTGAAGGAATGCCTTGTTTTTATGCCTTTCCGGTACGATCACAAAAGAGTTAATTCCCCCAATTCCATTGGGGATTGTGTTCTTATTTGCCGGATCGAGGAGTTCTTCGCCGTCGGCATAAAACTTATACTCATACTTACCCGGTTCAAGCGGAACGGAGACTTCATAAACGCCGTCTTTTTTCGCGGAAACCATTTTATACTGCTGCCGGTTCCAGTTATTGAAACTTCCGAAAAGAAATATCGACTTGTATTTTTTTTGGGGTTTGAAGCTGAATTTTAATGCATCTATCTTTTTAACGAAAACAGGGACAGCATAAACCAGATTATTTTTTTTGAAGTACAGATTTGTGAAACCCTCAAATGAAGCTGAAGGCGAAACAATCAGTTGTTTTTTGTTCTGATTGTAATCAATCTTTATGCTCTTGCTGTTTTGAAACTTAAGATTGTAATCATTGGAGTAAAAGAGATCCGAAATTATAAGAGTGTCAGTCCGTCCTGCTAAAAGTTTAAGGGGTGGAATGATATCTTTAATGCCGGATGATTGTGAATATATGAATCCGGCCCCAGACAGCATTAAAAGAATAAATATATTTTTAAAAGAAAATTTCATTTCGAGTCCTTTCACAAAAATTTAATATTACTCCTCGCTTTGATAGAACACGGACCTGCCCTATAAGCTGTTAATAAAGCTACCTGTTTTAAAAAGGCAGGTAACACGGATTAGACGGATTTTCACTGATCGATCCGTATCGATTCGTTAAATTCGTGTTCATCCGCGTTCTATTCTTCATTTAGTTAAACTAATTTTATTAATCCTCTTTATAAAAATAATTAATCCGCACTTTGATAGAACACGGACCTGCCCTATAAGCTGTTAATAAAGCAAAAGGGCAGGTAACACGGATTAGACGGATTTTCACTGATCGATCCGTATCGATTCGTTAAATTCGTGTCCATCAGTGTTCTCTTCTTCATTTAGTTAAAATATTTTTTTATTAATCCTCTTTAACAAAAAACCAGATAAATCCGGATATCGCAAGAGAAACAGAGCTTACTATAAAGATCAAACTTTTATCGGGCGAAGCGCTCACCGCCTGTCCGACTCCAAAGCTGGCAACGAGCTGCGGCAGAACGACAGCGAGATTAAATAGTCCCATGAACAATCCCATCTTCGACTGATCGATTTTGGTGGACATAATGGCGAATGGAAGACTGATGGTAGCCGCCCAGCCGATTCCGAGCACACCCATCAACACATAAATTACGACCGGCGTGAAACCAAAGATCAGAAGCGCGGCGTAGCCTACAGCCATGCTAGAAATGCAGATTGCGTGAGTTTTCACCTTGCCGATTTTTCTCGTTATCGGTTCAAGTACAAATGCGGGCAAAACTGCTCCAACTGCATTAAGTATCAGAAAACTGACGGAAACAATTCTTCCCATCTCTACCTGGATGTCGGCCGGGATAGCGGTGCCTTCAGGGTAATTGTAAACTTTGTACTGAACATACGCGAACATATATACAAACATTGTCTGAATACCTATCCATGTAAAAGAATGTGCTGCCAATACTTTTTTAAATCCTATCAATCCGGCTTCGTGTTTGGATTTGCCGTCGGTCTTTTTAAGCATCACATTTAAAATAAAATAAAGCGTAATACCGAAGCAGATAATTTCAGCATAGTAATGATCAAATTTTATATGAAGCAGTCTTAATGTTATAGCATAAACAGCATAGATTAAAAATCCCCAGAGCGGCTGAATGTAATTCAGGATTTCGAGAAAAGAGGATTTGGCTTCCGAAGTTTTTGTCTCTGCCTCTTCATCATGCTCAAGAGTTCTCGGCTCTTCAATGAAGAACATAGGGACTACAGAAAGAATCAGTACTAATCCAACGCCGATATATATCAAAACATAATTGTTCCAGACTGCGCCGATGACGTACGCTAGAACGCCGAATGTGCCGGAAACAGTCTGCATCCAAGCGTAACCTTTAGTTCGTTCTACACCTTTGGGTGTAACATCTGCAATGATTGAACGCGTCGGATTAAAACTCACATTGATAGCAAGATCTAGAGTGAGAGCAACCGCAATTGCAACGCCGAGAATGCCGCCGAAGCTTAGAGAGTTTGAAATCACATCGATGTTTGGCAGTGCGAGCAGCATCATTGCAGCTAAAAATCCGCCGATGAAAATGAACGGGCGTCTTCTTCCGTTCCAAAGCCAGACTTTATCGCTTATTATCCCGACAATCACCTGTCCAAGAATTCCCGCTATTGGTCCCGATGCCCAAACGAGTCCCACTTCCGAAATATCGAGTCCGTATTTAGTTGTAAGAATCCAGCTTAGCGCGGAAATCTGAATTGAGAGTGCAAAGCCCATCGCCGTTGCGGGCAGACTTAGCAAAGCATAGAATGTGTTTGTAAGTTTTTTCTGTATTGCCAGCATTTCTTCTCCATAAGATTTGTGGAAGAATTTATTTCTATTTTTTTATGTCAAGGAATGTTCCTCGATACCCCCCCCTCGGCTCCGCTCGGGGTGACTCCACCTCGGCTCCGCTCGGGATGAATCACAAGCGACTAAAAAGGAATACTCCTTGGCTTCACATATTCGCATAGTGATCGATTCAACAAATATTTAGATCAATATTAGCGATTCAACGGTTCAACTTTTCAACTTTAGTCAAGGAATGGTCCTTGACTTCACAAAAAGGAATGGTCCTTGACTTCACATAAAGGAATACTCCCTGGCTTCACATAAAAATGAAGTTCAACCGCTTCAATTTTTCAACAATTTTAAATTCTTTGTGTCTTTGTGCCTTCGTGGCAATGTTTTTATTGCTTCACTTCAAAAATATTTCCGCTCATCGGCGGCAGAAGCAATTTGCCATCTTCGATCAGAACCGGCGAATCATTCATCAGGTCTTTTAATTTAAAACCACTCCCGCAGAGTTTTTCAACAAGATCCATTTTTATCTCTTTTGCGGTATTGTTTCCGTTCAGCGCTATCAGCATCAGTTCATTGCCGAGTTTCTTTGTATAAAGATAAACATTCTCTACAGGCGGCAGATGGATAAGCGATCCATGGCTCAACGATTTATATTCTTTTCTAAGCGCGATAATTTTTTTGAAAAATTTAAACAAGTCATTCTCTGTAGGAGTTCTTCCTGCCTCAGTAAAGCAATTAGAAGAACCGTCATTAAATCCTCCGGGAAAATTAGAGCGGATCAGACCGTCTTCCTTGCCTCCCTGCATCCCGATCTCGGTTCCGTAAAAGATTTCGGGAATTCCTCTTGATGTAAAGAGATGTGTAAATGCCAGCTTTACCTTTTCAAAGTTCCCCTGGGCACTCAATGCTGCGCGCTGAAGATCGTGATTGTCAGCAAAAACAAGCAAGCCATTCGGATTGGCATACAAAAAATCAGTGGAAATAATTTTAAAGAATGAATAAACATTAGATTTGCCCGACAAGAAATCATAATATGCGTCTCTCAATCCGAAATCCGTCAGCGCAGGCATATTAGTATCTTTGCCCTTGTTAAGTTTAGATCCTTTCTGGTAGGGTGCAAGAAATGAGGGTTCGCCCGTCCAAACTTCTCCCACAATATTAAATTTGGGATACAGTTTTAAAATTTTTGCTGCCCAGTCGGACATAAAATTTTCGTCCGCATAAGGATACGTATCTTCTCTAATTCCGTCCAATCCCGCGTATTCGATCCACCAGATAGTGTTTTGAATCAAATAGTTTTTTACGAACGGGTTCTGCTGATTTAAGTCGGGCATTTCATTTACGAACCAGCCTTTGGTAACCTTATCGTGTGTGTATTGAGCGGCATGCGTATCCCAGCGGACCATTTTATCATGCCATGCGGAGAGGTGATTCTCAATTGTTCCGTTGATCCAGTCTTGCATTGGTGGATTTTTGAGCCAGGGATGGTTGATGCTGATATGATTGCTGACGTGATCGTATATGATTTTAAAATTTTGTTTATGAGCTTCATTTACAAATTCTTTGTATTTATCATTGCCGCCGAAGCGGGAATCAACCTTATAAAGATTTGTAGCGGCGTATCCATGATAACTGAGGGAAGTGTTATTTTCCAGAACGGGAGTAAGCCAAAGAGTATTCACCCCAAGTTCCTTCAGATAATCGAAATGATTCATTATTCCCTGAAGATCTCCGCCGTGTCTTCCATTTGCTGTTGACGAATTAAAATCATTTATCATCCCATCTGCAACATTATTCGACTTATCTCCATCCGAGAATCGGTCGGGTACAATAAGGTATATTACATCATCCGTCCCGAACCCTTTAAATCTTTTTGAAGGATCTTCTCTTCTAAAGATCGGGAATGAAACAGATGCATTTTCGTTCCCTCTGGAAAATTTAAGCTGATAATTTCCCGGTTCAATTTTATTGGCCAGAGTAATATCTAAAAAAGCGTAGCTGCTGTTCGGGAGCCGGTGTATTTTTTTG
>JAKAMT010000042.1 GCA_021812705.1 Bacteroidota bacterium
ACATTTGAAGATTCCAGATACCCCTGCTGAATCTCTCCAAAGCCCTGATTTCCGGGGGTTCCGAGCATTGGCTGACCGGAGGCGGTCGATTCTGAATAGAGATTATCTCCCAGCGCTACCAGTCCTCCGTTATTCATAAATCTTGCGAGCTCAACATTTCCGAGTACGGTTGTAGTACCGTCTAAAAGTTTGGCTGTAACAGTTCCGTCTTTTCCTATAGCGATACCGGCCATATCAGAGCTGAGAGTAAATCCCGGTTCCAACGTATACCCGCCCGCTGTAACAATCTTTCCTTCGGAGTTTAGTTTAAAAGATCCGTCTCGCGTGTATGCAAAGGTTCCGTCGCTTTTGCGGACTTGAAAAAATCCTTCTCCTTGAATCGCAAGATCGAACTGATTGCTTGTGGCTGTTATGTCTCCCTGCATAAAAAGCTTCATTGTAGAAGCAGGCTTAACACCATTTCCTATCTGAATTTTGGAACTTGATGTATCTTCTACGCCCGGGGTAGTGGAAGTGAGCGGATTTATCTGTACCTGCTGATACATCAGATCCTGGAAGTCAGCTTTGTTCTTTTTGTATCCGGTTGTATTGATGTTTGCAATATTGTTCGAAATGACTTCGATATTAATTTGCTGTGCATACATTCCGGAAGCAGCTGTTCTTAATGCGCGTTCAGACATTTTATTCTCCTTTATACTTTACCAATTTCATTTGCCTGCTCAAGCGATTTATCGAGAGCGGCAACAATCTTTTGTGTTGATTCATATTCTTTATTAAGCTGAATCATAGCCTGCATTTCAATTATCGGATTAGTATTTGCTTCTTCCAGAAAACCCTGAGAGATTGAAAAATCTGTATCCTGCACAGAAAAAGCCTCTTCGTTGTTTGCTACAAAATTAGATCCGTCTGCCCTCTGCAATTTGGCCGCATTGTTCACATTCAGAATCAGGAGAGAGTCGATCGTTTTATCACCGATTTTGATTTCGCCGGATTTGGAGACAACTATAGTAGCGTCTTTACTCTGCATAAATTCTTCCATAGTTATAACGCCGTGCTTGCCCATAATTTTTCGTCCGGCATTATCAACTAGAAAACCTTCTTCGGAAATTTTAAATCTTCCGTCGCGTGTAAGTTCTAGATTTCCGTCCTCATCTTTTACAGCGAAAAATCCTTTGCCGCTTATGGCCATATCTAACTGGTTGGAGGTCTGTATAATTTCACCCTGCTGCTGGCTTGAAAGTTTCTCTGTCTGAGTTTCGCCGTACTGATTAATTATTTCCGAGAACGGCACCTCTCTTTTATAGCCGGTGGTATTCAAGTTGGCAAGATTGTTCGCGATAACATCTATGTTCTTTGTTCTGAATTCCAGACTTCTGCCGGCCGTGTAAATTCCTTTTATCACTTTTTCCTCTCTTACATTTTTCCTATTTCAAATAATTTAAGGCGCGATGCCAAGAGAAGTTCGCCTTTAGACACTTTTAACTGTTTTGCCAATTTAGAAATCTGGGTGTCCGACGCGTCGAATATCGACTTCCTTCCTCTAAGTTTTTTTCTTATGTCGGATAATTTGAGATTCCGTCTGATTGCCACTTTTTCTTCTCTCAATGCCGCAATATTGGTTTTGAGTTCTTTTGATGATTTCTGTTTCAGAGAGATAAGAGTTCTGCGCAATACCAGTGCAGAAATTATTAAAACCGAGCCGGTAAGAAAGATAAGGCGCTGAAGCGGAATCTTGCTGAAAATATTATTATTTGCTTCCGTTTGAACCGGGAGCAGTTCAACTGGACCGGAAGCTTTGTAAACTTCGGATTGTTCCGCGGCTGAATTTTTTAATTTTGCCGCCTCTATTTGCTGTCTTACTATTTCCTGCAGATTCACGCTGTCTGCAGATGCAGCAGAGCCCGCCGAATCAGCAATGGATGTCTGCGCATACATAAATGGAACAGAAATTAAAAAGAGGAAGAAAAAACATTTCATATTTTCAATCTCCTTTTGAGAGGGAACACTAAATGAATGATTGTTCCTTTAAGCGGAAGAGAATTGAATTCCGCCACGCCTTCATGTTTGTGCATAAGGTCTTTAATAAGTTTAACGTTTACATTGGAATCTCCGCTTTCAGAGTTGTTCAAAACCGAAAGCTGTTCCGTGGTGAATACAGAGATAACCACGCTTTCTCTTACATATTTTGATTGAATTATAATGGCGCCCCCTTTTTGAGCGTCATTTTTAATTATTGAAAAAATGCTTGTTAAAATCTGTTTGATATCATTAGGATCGGCCAGCACCGGGGGCATATTTTCTTCCAGATCCAGTTCGCATTCGAGACCCAGTATATTTAATGCCGCGTTGCTGATGTTTTTGAATTCTCGTACTATCTTATTTATCTGCACAGGCTGGCTGTTTCCGTTCTTCGGCTTATTCAGTCCGGAGAATTTCACAAGTCGGTCGCCAAGCTCCCTTATTTTTCTTACCTGTTCTTTAATTTTTTCTGTTACTTCCGGATCAACGCTGTATTCATTTTCGACAATGTCAGTATAACTGAGTATAACCTGCAGAGGTTCGCCTATCTCTTCAAGAATTCCTTCCGCAAGCTCTCCAATTGCGTAAACGTCGACATTGTTTTTAACTTTCGACTGGTAAACCTGAAGTTCGTGATATAATTTGTTTATAGACTGCTTCTGGCGAAGCGTCATTATAAGGGGAACTATCATGCTCAAAAGAATTTGTATCGCCTGATTTTCTAGAGAATCCTCCTGAATTTTAGTCGCAGAAGTTAAAACGGACAAAAGTCCGTAGTTGGATTTTCTATCATAGACCGGAAAAATAATTTGATTAACCGATGACCCGTTTGAAGTTAATTTACTCAGATCCGGGATGATTGTTGCTTTTTTTGTCTCGAATATCCAATCGAGAATGCCGTCTTTATAAGTTTTGTTTACAAGCGCGATGTGCTGAAGCGAAGCTTCGGCATTTAAAGGAACCAAGCTGCTTTTTGAATCATTGAAAAAGAAAATTTCCACTTCTTTGCATGTTAGAATACGCGATACAAAATCCTGGAACATGGAGTTAAGTTCTTTAACGCTGTCTATGCTCTGAATTTTTTTCTGAAACGAATAAAGATTCTTTGAGAAAAATGAATATTTATCCAGCATATCAAAGCTGCTAACGTGATTTTCGAAACTTATCAGTCTAAGATCTTTCCGCGCATTTGATTTTTTAGTGAAATACTGAAGCGACTTATGAAAAGATTCGTATTCAGAAGTATTTTCTTTTATCAGTCTCAAATTAAGTACCTCAAAGATTCAAGTTGACCAACAAGCGGTTCTTTATAGCCTTCAATAAATTTTCCAAGGTCTGCAAGATCCTTGAAATGTAAATTTGTAAAAATGTGCTCATCCAAATTCAGAGATTCATCCCATTTCAGGTTTCCCATCTGAAGTTTTTGAGTCATATAATCAGCAAGATGAACAACAGAAGATAGAACCGGCGAATGTGCGGAAAGATTCGGCGCATGGTGATGACTTACTATGCCGCAGATGATCTCCGGGATGTTCCAGTTTTTAAGAAGCATTTCGCCCACCGCCTGGTGATCCATCCCAAGAACCTGGACTTCCGCTTCCAGGAACGGTACGCCTTTGGCAATCAGATCCGAGATATTTACAAAATCGGAATGCATAAAACGGTGAAGAACCGAGATGCCGAGGTCGTGCAGCAATCCCGCAAGAAATGCTTCACCGCTTTTTTCCAAGCCCAGGTCCATCGCCACTTTTTTGGCAATGGTTGCTGTGATGTATGAGTGCATCCAGAAATTTTTCTGATCCAGGTACTGGTCGCTCTTATTCTTCATCGATTCCATAAGCGAGAGTGCGGAAACAATATTTCTTATTTCATCGTAGCCCAATATCATTATTGCAAATTCAATCGAAGCAACTCTCTTGGAAAGCCCGTAGAAAGGAGAGTTTGCTATGGTAAGAAGTTTTAGAACTACTCCCTGATCCTTGGAGATTGCCTTTGCAAGAATATGCGGACTGGTATATTGATCGTTAAGAAGTTCCAGTACTTCTGAGAGCACTTTGGGAATTGGAGAAAGCGTATTGACTTTTTTTAGGATTAATTCTGTTCTTTCTCTTCTCTTCGAATAATCGATTGTTAATGTTTCCATGACACCCTATAGGTTTAATGATTCAAGATGACTTTTAAATAATGGTTCATAACCGAGAACAAATTCATCAAGGTATTGGAGACTTCCGAATCCAAGTATATCGACAATGTTCTCATCTAATTCTAAATTGCTGTCCCACTCAAAATCTCCTATCGAGAGGCGGCGGGTCATATAATCTGCAAGGTGAATTAAAGAAGCTAAAACTTTTCCCTTTTCTGCTGCCGAAGGGAAATGATGAAAATATACCGCGTCATTTATGTAAGGGGGAAAATTCCACTTCTCAAGCAGGAATTCTCCAATATCCTGATGCGTAAATCCGAGAACTTTTTCTTCTGCGGATAGATATGATATGTTTTCTTTCTCTCTCAATTCCAGAATTTTTTTGAAATCCGGATTTAAAAACCTTTGAAGCACCGCAATTCCAAGATCGTGCAGAAGTCCCGCTGTAAAAACCTCGCCCGATTTAGGATAGCGCAGATCATCGGCAATTCTTTTTGCGGCAGTAGCAGTTAGCAGTGAATGGAGCCAGTAATTATTCTGGTTCCAGTCATTAGTGTTTTTTGTCTTAAATGCTTCCACCAATGAAAGCGCCACTAAAATATTTTTTATATGTTCAAATCCGATTATAATTACGGCAAATTCTATTGTAGAAACTCTTCTTGGCAGTCCGTATAACGGAGAATTTGCAACAGAGAGAAGTTTTGCCACAATTCCCTGATCTCTTGAAATAACTTTGCAAAGATCATTTGCATTAGTTCTTTCATCGTCAAGCATCATGGAAACCTCTGTTATTACCTGCGGAAGAGATGGAAGATTGCCGATGTTCTGAAGTTTTCTTCTTATCTGCTCTCTTAATTCGGGAGTTTTAACTTCAAACATTATATTCAGCCAGTTTATATTTTAACGCACTTATTATTTTAGAATGAATCTGTGAAACTCGCGAAACCGTAACATTAAGAACCTGAGCAATTTCTTTATAATTCAGTTCTTCATAATAATAAAGGCTCAGTATGGTTCTTTCCCTTTCGCCAAGTTCTTTCATTATCTCAATCAATTTTTGTTTGAGATCTTTTTTCTCAAGAAGCACGTCCGGTTTTTCAGCATTGCCGGGAATAATTTCCTGATACTGCATGCCGTCCTCATCTCCGATTGTCTGGTTCAGAGAAACATTGGCCAGCGAATAACTTGTGCAGCTGTCCGTTTCCACAGCATGTTCAAGTTTGTCGTTGTACTTTCTCAGCTCGTCGTAAATTTTTCCGCGGATACGCTGAATCGCGTAGGTTTCGAACTTTGTTCCGTAATCAGGGTCAAAGCGGTCTATTGCTTCGCTCAGTCCCTCAATGCCAAATTGAAAGAAATCTCTTCTGTCCAAGATTCCGTTCTGATTCAAATTGGTTTTATGAATCACGTAATGAACAAGGTTCAGATATGTAAGAACAATCTGCTTCTTCAAATCGGAAGTCGGATTGTCTTTGTACGAGGACCAAAGTAGTGCGTTACTCATTTTTTGATTTTCCTGCTAAGTGTTCTGAATAGTCACTTAATTTATTGAGAGAGTTTTTATTGATTGCCTTTATGATTCCGATTGCAAGAATGCTCAGCATAGAAGTAAGAATTATGAAAACGACAAATGAGTTGAGAAGAATTTTTTCAAGAGCCAAGCCTCTTTGTGTGAAATAGATAATTGAGAAGAAAAACACTAACAGACCGGTTTGAAGAATTATTTTGTTCATAGCTTCCAATATTTTTTACATGAAAAGTTGCAAACGCTATACCACAGGGTTTGGCATTCAGACCGCATAAAAATGTGCATTTTTTGACCGTTTTAAGGGATTTTTGGCGGACTAGGAATCAGCGGTGGTTATTATTAGCCACTTGGGCGATAGTGATGAAGCGTGCGGAGTTTGTATAAATTTCTTGGGCGGATTTGGATTCGCGGTCAAAATTCAGAAGAAGTTCCTGGTTCATAATCGATTTGTGGGCGGAGGCATCTAAACTTATAAATCCGAGCAATTCAATTTTTTCTTTCAGGAAATGATTAACTGCAACTGAAAGATTCATAAAACTATTTTCCCCCTCTTCCGCGTCCGAGCATTTATTCACAACAACCAGCCTTTTTGCCTCCGATCCTTTTTCTACAAGAAGCTTTACAACGACATAAGAATCCATTACGGCGGTCGGTTCCGGAGAAGTTACAATGATGTTATAATCAGACCGCATCAGCTGCTGAAGCACCAGGCCATCCGCTCCGGCAGATGAATCGAGAATAATAAAATCATATCTGTGCTGAATTCTTCTTATTGATGTGAAGAGATAATCTATTAATTCTCTGCTCACTCTAGGGAAAGCAGGTTTGCCGCTGTCGCCGAAAACGAGGTCCAGATTGGAAGAATAGTTGTAAATAACATTCTCAAGATTTTCGCTCTGCTCAAAAAAATCCGATATAGTGCTCGAGGAAGTCTGGTTCATCAGAATGTTCAGATTGGAAAAATTGTAATCAAGATCCACAAGCAATACTCTCTTGTTCAGTTTAGACAACTGATAAGAGAAGTTGGCCGAGAAAAATGTTTTTCCCGTACCGCCCTTGCCGGAACAAACTGAAATGATTTTTGATTCAGAAGATTTATTTCCAAGTTCCGCAAGTTTGTTTAGCTCGATTAATCTTGATGCCTGTCCGTTCATTTATACAATTTGCCGGTGTAAACTAAATTTGCCAGAAAAGATGGATTAACAGAAACAATATCATCCGGAATAACCTGCCCGTTTGTTAAAAACATAACCGGCACTTTATGATTCACAGCGAGGTTCATAATTCCGCCGTAAGAAACCGCTTCGTCAACTTTTGTAAAGATCACTGAATTGTAGCCCGTGTCTTTGAATTTTTCAGCTATGTCATTCAAAGTTCTTGTTGAGCTGGTTGCGCTTACAACTAAAACGGTCTCATCCACCTGTGCCGCTTTGAGATGTTTTTCAATTGATTCCAAACTTTTTTTACTTTTCTGGCTTCTTCCTACAGTATCAATAAATATTAGGTCTTTATTTTTAAATTTTTTGATCAGGGCAGGAATTTCTTCCGGCTCATATGCAACCGCCATTTCGATATCGCTTATTTCAGAAAATATTCTCAACTGGTCAATAGCGCCCAATCTGTAAGTGTCAATCGAGATCAATCCTACATTCAGCTTGTGAATTATTTTTGAGATCACCGCGAGTTTTGCTATGCATGTGGTTTTGCCAACACCGGTGGGACCGACCAAAGCGATCTTGTGAGTTTTCTTTTTGCTCACCTTGAAATTTGTTGTAGGAATCATCGATGCCATTGTGGAAAGAAGATAATTCTCCATTCCGGATTCATCCACGAAAGACGAAGAACTAGACAAGTGAGAAACGAGCGTGTTTACGATGTTCTTCTGGACTTCATGAAGATGAAGCGTATCCTCGATTTCCCTAATTTCCTTGTCGAAATTTTTGACAGAGGACGCCGCTTTTAAATTTTTATTTCTTCTCTCGTCGGTTAAAAATGAATTGTCGGCCGCAGAAAATATTTTTTTCGAAAGAGAATCCAATTCAGCCTGATAGCTTTTTTTATTGGAGGTTTCCGAACTCTTTTTGGTTTCCGAACCGGTTTTAAGAGGCTTATCCGTTCCCGCTGTAATTTCGTACATCTTTTTCATATCGAATCTTTTATCGCCTTCCAAAACGCGGGTTCCGAGAATTACGGCTTCTTCCCCTAATTCTTTTTTCATTTGAAGGGTTGCTTCTTTTAAAGTAGGAGCGATAAATTTTTTAATTTGCATTGTGAACCTCTAACTTTCCTAAAAATTCCAATTCAATGTTTGCCGGCAATTCCGAGTAAGAAAGAATAGCCAGATTAGGGAAACTGCTGTTAACCAGACGGTAAAAATACGGGCGGATAGTTGCGGAAGTTATTAATACCGGCTGATATCCTAGGCTGTTAAAATTATCCATGGTCATTTGGAGCTGATTGTTGAGTTCGCGCAGAACTATCGGATTCAATCCCAGAGTAACCACGCTGTCTTTTTGAGCCTGAAGAGATTTTGTGATTACGGCTTCGAGACTTTCGCTGAGTGCTGTTGCGTGTATAATTCCGTTCGAATCTTTGTATATCGAAGCAATTGTATCTCCGATAGTATGGCGGACATATTCGGTAAGCACGTCGATATTTTTTGTTGTCTTAGAATAATCTATAAGCGCTTCCAAAATCTGAACAAAATCTTTAATAGGAATATTTTCTTTCAAAAGATTCTGAAGAATTTTCTGAATGGTTCCAAGACTGAGCGCTTCGGGATTAATTTCATCCACGACCGCCGGATAATCTTTCTTAATATTTTCGAGGAGTTGTTTCACTTCCTGGCGCGAAAGTATTTTATCAAAATTTTTCTTCAGCACTTCCTGAAGGTGTGTCGAAAGAACAGAAATGCAGTCTACCACTGTATAACCGAGCATCTCCGCTTTTTCTTTTTCATCATTTGAGACCCAGTAACTTTGCAGCCCGAATGCCGGATCTGTTGTTTGAATGCCGTTAAGCCCTTCTTCTATATTTCCCGGATTCATAGCCAGAAGTCTGTCGGGGTAGATCTCGTTGTTCGAAACCACATTGCCCTTGATCTTAATTAAGTACTCGTTTGGCGATAGTTGAAGATTATCCCTAACTCTTACGGGCGGAATCAGAACTCCGTATTCGAGTGCTATCAATTTTCGTGTGGAAGATATTTTCTGAAACAGATTTCCGCCCTGTTTTTCATCGACAAGGCTTATGAGGCCGTAACCTATTTCCACTTCTATCGGATCAACCTGCAGGTACTGTTCAACTTTTTCTTCACTCGGTTCCGGAAGCAGTACTTCTTCTTCCACAACTTCGGCTGCCGCAACCGTTTTATTTTTTTTCGTTATATAAGAACTTGTACCAAGAACTATGCTCAGTATCAAAAAAGGAATGGCAGGCATTCCGGGTATCAAAGCAAACATAAAGACAGCACCGCTCACTGTTCCAAGCACGCGCGGATTTGCAAAAAGCTGCGTACGCATCTGATAATCCAACGCTGTGCCCGCAGCGCTTCTTGTAACAACAAGTCCCGCGGCAGTTGAAATTATAAGAGCCGGTATTTGAGAAACTAAGCCATCACCTATTGTTAGAATTGTATAAGACTGGAGTGCATCCTGAAAAGTTAAACCTCTTTGTGCAACGCCGATTATAAATCCGCCGACAATATTGACCACGTTAATTATCAATCCGGCGATGGCATCTCCTTTGACAAATTTGCTGGCACCGTCCATCGCTCCGTAGAATTCTGCTTCTCGGCTGACCATCTCGCGGCGTTTGCGCGCATCCGATTCCGTAATTAAACCGGTATTCAAATCGGCATCAATAGCCATCTGCTTGCCCGGCATCGCATCAAGAGTAAAGCGCGCAGCCACTTCGGAAATTCTTCCGGATCCTTTTACGATTACAATAAATTGTATAACGACCAGAATTATAAATACTATAAATCCTACAACATAATTACCGCCCACCACAAATGAACCGAATGATTCGATTACTTTGCCGGCAAAACCGTCAATCAGAATTAATCTGGTTGAACTGATATTCAATCCGAGGCGGAATAATGTTGTAACTAAAAGCAGTCCGGGAAAAACCGATATATCAAGAGGAGATTGGATATAAAGAGAAACTATGAGAACAAGAACAGCTATAGTAATATTAAGCGCGAGAAGAAAATCCAGCAATGCAGAGGGGAGCGGAATAAGCATTAATCCGAGCATCATTATCAAACCGACTGCCAAAAAGATATCGCTGTTTTTTCCGAACATTTTCATCTCTTAAACAATACTCCTTTTTTTCTTCAGTTTTTTCATTTGATAGATATATGCAAGTATTTGCGCTACCGCTTTAAACAACTTAGCCGGTATTTCATCTCCGACTTCGGTGGATTTATAGAGTGCCCTGGCAAGCTCTCTGTCTTCATAGAGCGGAACATTATTTTCGGAGGCAATTTTTTTAATTCTCTGAGCAAGTTCGTCCATTCCTTTTGCAACTACTTTAGGGGCCCGGTCTGTATTCATTTCGTATTTAATTGCAATTGCAAAGTGAGTAGGGTTTGTAACCACTACATCCGCAGTAGGAATATCTTTCATCATTCTTTTGCGGGCCATCATCATCATTTGTCTTTTGATTTTCGATTTGACGACCGGATCACCTTCGCTCTGCCTGTGTTCCTCTTTGACTTCCTGTTTAGACATCATCATGCTCTTCTTAAATTTCACCTTCTGGAACGTAAAATCTACGGCGGCAATTACAAGATACAGCAAGACAATTTTTATTATGAGCGAGAATGCAGCGTCAATCATAAATTTTACGGTTTCTTCCAAAGTTAGTTCAATTAAAAGGGTTGTATCCTGAACTAATTTTACGATTATGAAATATGTGAAGAGACCTATAACAAATAATTTGACTAATGATTTCGCCACTTCGACCAAGGAATGGGATGGAACGAAGATCTTTTTTAATCCGGCAATAGGATTGAACCTTTCCAATTTCGGCATGAAAACTTTGGTTTTAAAAGCGAAGCCGACCTGTGCAATATTACTAACCAGGGCAAACACCATAATTCCTATAAAAATCGGGGCCAAAAGAGTAAGCAGAAAAAGTCCCCACTTAAACATGTAAGTCTGAATAATAGTTTTGTTCAGTTCAAATTTTTCAAGTGAGTTGAAAATATCTGTGGCAAATTCCGCCATTCGCTCGCCGATCAAACCTTTAGTCATATAGATAATGATCAAGCCGCCGCCGAAAACAGCCAAAGAATTTACTTCCGTGCTTTTAGCAACCTGCCCTTCGTCTCTCGCGTCCGAAAGTTTCTTGCCGGTAGGCTCTTCAGTTTTGTCCTGACCATCGAACTCTGCCATCTCAGCTTCCCAACGCCTTTATTATTTCAGACAAATTTGATTCATAGTTTTGTAAAAGATTTTTAATAGCAAAAACATAAATGGGGGCAAGCGCCGCCAAAAAAGCAAATCCGATTCCTATCTTGGCCGGCTGTGTGATAAAAAATACTTGAATATTCGGAATTACCCTGGCAATGATTCCCTCTGCCAAGTGAATAAGAAAAAACGAAACCATAACAGGAGAAGCAATTTTAATTGCGATTGTAAAAACTGCGAATGAATATTTTATTATTACCTGCATTACTGGCAGCGTTACGGCAAATTTTGCAAGCGGAATAACTTTAAATGAAGCAACCACAGCGCTTATAATATGATGATGGCCATTAATGAGCAGAAAGATCATCATTGCCGTATAATAAATTACTTCTCCCACAACGTTATTATTTGTTTCCTGCATAGGATTCATCACTTCCGCCATCATTAATCCAATATCATAACCGATAAGACTGCCGGCAAAAGAGATGCCGTGAAAAATAAAGGTGATCATATACCCAAGCAGCATTCCTACAAGAACCTCGCGGGCACCGTTAAGCGCTATAGAAATCAAATTCACATCTATCGCGATTGCATTTTTATCAATCGTCAGAAAAACCATATATGACGTAATCAGGGACAGAAAAATTCTGGCCGGTACCGGGAAGGCGGCGCTGGAAAATATTGGCGCTGTTGCGAGCATTGCAATTATGCGCAAGAAAATGAAAAGCACGATTACAAAATCACCGATCAATATTTCTGTCATTTGAGCACGTGTTGGAACATTGTGAACATTTTTAAAGTAATGGCGATCATTTTATCGATCATCCATGGAAGCATAAAAATCAGAACGAGAGCCGTTGCAATCAGTTTTGGAACAAATGTGAGGGTCATTTCCTGAATCGAAGTGGCCGCCTGGAATATGGAGATAAAAATGCCCACTATTAATGACACTCCAAGAACCGGAAGAAGAATTAAAAACGTAGTCCAAAAAACATCTTTTAGAATTTCTATAACCAAATCTTCTGTCATTTAGGCAAAACTCCTGACGAGCGAACCGATTATCAGGTTCCAGCCGTCAACTAGAATGAACAATAAAATTTTAAATGGCAAAGAAATCATCATGGGAGGCATCATCATCATACCCATCGACATTAGAATACTCGACACGATCATGTCAACCATTATGAACGGGATAAAGAGGAAGAACCCCATTATAAATCCCGCGCGCAATTCGCTCAGCACAAACGAAGGAATAAGCACAAGCGTGGATACTTCCGATCTGTTGGCCGGTCTGGCCTGATTGGATAAACTTATAAACAGTTCAAGATCTTCGTCTCTGGTTTGTTTGAACATAAACTGGCGGATCGGCTCTATACCTTTATCGTAAGCCTGTTCAACATTAATCTGATTGGCCATCAGCGGTTTAAGCGCCTGGTCATTTACCTTATTCCAAGTCGGCGCCATTATAAAAAATGTTATGAATAGAGCAATGCCTGCCAGGAGCTGCGACGGGGGCATCTGCTGCGTTCCGAGCGCAGTCTTTACAAAGTGAAATACAATTATTATTCTTAAATAGGCGGTAGTCATTATGATAATTGAAGGCGCAAGAGAGAGCACTGTCATCAGCAGCAGGATCTGAAGAGTTACTGAGACATCGTTTCCGTTTTGTGCCGTGCCTATATCAAGATTGATCTTGGGAAAAGGAATAGTTGTCGGCTTTTGCTGAGCAAAAGAATCCGCCGCCGCAAAAAAAAGAAAAGTCAGAATTACTGCAAAAAATAATTTTTTATTCATTTCATTCCCAAGTTCTGCTTAAAAATGTCCACAAAATTCGGCTTGCTATCCTTGGAAGTTTCTTCGTCATTCTTAAACGATTCATAATCGAGTTCTTTGAGAAGCGTGATGTTTCCTTCGCTCACACCCAGAACAAGAATTTTATCCTGCACGCGCACGAGTGACAAATATTTTTTGGGAAGGATAAGCTGATTGTAGACAACATCCACATTTGAGAGGCGGAGTTTTTTGCCGCCGATAGAGAAAGAATACTTTCTAACTAAAATCAGGACTCCGTAGAGGAGTCCGATAATCAGCACAAGCGGAAAGAATGATTTTACTATGTCAAAAAATGTCATTAGTTGATATCCTTTAAACGGTTTGCAGGATCTACCAGGCTTGTAATTCTTATTCCAAAATGTTTATCTATAACAACCACTTCCCCTTCGGCTATTTTTTTATTATTAACAAACACATCCACAGGTTCGCTAGCAAGTTTATCCAATTCAATAACATAACCGCGTTCAAGTTCAAGAATATCTTTGATGCGCATCTGGGTTCTGCCCAGTTCTATATAAATATTCATCGGGAGATCTTTAAGAAAATGAAGCTTCTCGTTAGAATTTCCGGCAACCTGAGTAGCATCGTCAAATTCTTCGAACTGTGCCAGAGAGCTGCTCACTTGCTGTGATGAATTATTATCGCTTTCGTTTGTTTGTTCAATTGGGTCGTTAGTTAAATTGTCCATGTATTCCTCTCAGAGGGGTTTTATTTCGTCAATTACTTTTCTAGTTATCTTTATTGCTTTATGATTGTTTGATACTCCCAGTCTGCCGCAGAATAGATTCTGCGTTCCTGTTCTAACCTGTTGATCATCGCTCAATTTGGTTTCAAGCAGAATTACATCTCCGACCTTCATATCCATCAATTCTTTTACTGAAAGCTTTGATTTACCCAATTCGACCTGCAGGGGCAGAAGCGTTTTTGCCAGATGAGCTTCCAGAACTTCTTTTGCGGTTATTCCGAAATATTTTGCGGCTCTTATTGATGAAAGCTTCTGGGTAGAAAGTTTTGCCAGAATGTTATCGAACGCAAAAGTGGCAAAGCATACATTCATCAAGAAAGACTGCTCTCCGATAAGAATTTCGAAAGAGATTAACAGAACAGATTCGCTTTGTGAGGTTATCTGCGCAAAATCGATATCCGGTTCAAAACGTTCCAGCCGGAATTCAAAGTTGTCCACTGTCTGCCATGCTTTGCGCATATCCTGCATTACTCTTTCAACAACAACACGAAGAACTCTTTGTTCTATTGGAGTTATTACTTTAGTTTGTTTTGTACCAAGACCGTTTCCGCCCAAAAGTTTATCCACAAGAGAAAGAGCCAAATCATTGTTAAGTTCAAGAATTCCCTTTACATCCGTGTTAACGATATCGAACGTGAATAAACATGCAGGATTTGCAACCGACAGAACGTACTCAGAGTAGTATATCTGGTCGACGGAAGTAACGTTTATATTTACAACGGTCTGCAGTTTTGTAACAAGGAATGAGCTGAAACTCTCCGCAAAATTTTCAAATATGCTTCTCAGAATTCTAAGCTGATTCTTTGAAATTCTGTTTGGAAGCCGGAAGTCGAACAGAACCGCTTCTTTATCGTGACTCGTTTCGACTGTTTGTTCCGTACCGCTCTTAATATTATTAAGAAGCTGGTCTATCTCTTGTTGTGATAGTATCTCGGGCATAGTTATTGTAAAATATATTTGCTGAAATAAATTGTATTAATTTTTACTTTCGGCATTATCTGGTTGAGCCGTTTAAGAATTTCAGTTCTAAGAGTATCCCGGTAAGCGGTGTTTCCAAGCTGAGCCAAATCCTTGCTGCTCATTACGGAAATAACAGCATCTTTAAGAAGAACATCTTTTGCTTTCAATTCCTGATTTTCCGCTTCAGTGGAGACATCGAATCCCAGTGAAGACATTAAAAGTCTTTTACCGTCCGTGCTGGCGGGATTAATGATCAGATCTTCAACCATGTAAACAAATTTTCCGAGCTCTTTTGATTCTTTTTGAGCGGTCTCTGCAGTTTTTTTTGCCTCTGCAGGATTGGCTGCCGCATCCGCATGATTCGCCTGAATCTTGTTGAGCAGAATATTAGCGGTGATGAAATAGACAACTATCACCTGAACAATAAAAAGAGGGATTCCGAACAATAAAACTTTAATGTTCAATCCGCCTTTCTTCTCAACCGGCGCTGTGTCTTCTGATGTGGTTTCGGGTACTTCTTCTTTTGTCTTTTCCATAGTGACTAATAAATTTCAATTGCTGTGCCATTGAAAATTTGATTGGAAAAGGGCTTTAATTGAGGGGGGAGTTTAAATATTGGCTAATATTCGTCAGTTGGATTCATCCGGGCATCCTGTTTTTTAACTTCATTCTTTATAAAAGAAACGGGCTAAAGAAAAAGTTTTCAAAATTTTTCGGTTTAACTTTTTCTTCAGCCCATTATTAGATGGGTGCCGCAAGGTGCAGAAAAATTATCTTACCAGCTGTGTAATCTCCTGAAGCAATGTATCTGCCGTTGTGATAACGCGCGCGTTCGCCTGGAAACCTCTCTGCGATACGATCATTTTTGTAAATTCTTCAGAGAGATCCACATTCGACTGTTCAAGCGCGCCGGACTGAACCGTTGTATTAGTTTCTTCACCAAGGCTTCCAATTCTAGGTTCGCCGCTGTTTGCATACGCAGTGTACATGTTATCGCCGACGCTTATCAAACCGTTCAGGTTGTTGAATGTTGCAACTAAAATCTGAGCTAAGCTTTTTGAACTACCATTCGAAAAGATGCCTACAACATTTCCGTACTGATCAATATTCATATTTGAGAGAGAAGCAGAAGGAGAACCGTTCTGAGAAAGAGCGCTCACAACAGACGAAGAGGAAGTCTGAGTGATACCGCCGAATCCGCTTCCGAAATCGAGGTCGATCACAGTAGAATTCGCGCCGCCTTTCGGGATAAATGTCATCTGAGGATTATTCGGAGAAATATTCGCCGGATCCAAAGTACCGTCTGCGTTAAATAAAATTGTGCCGTTTGTTGATTCTGCTTTACCGGATGCAGTGCTTGTTGCCGGCACAGATGCCGTCCAAGTCCATGTATTATCGGCAATCTTTGTGTATTTCAGTGTAACCTGATGAGCGGTTCCCAATGAATCGTAAACAGTTACTGAACCGCTTACAACGTTTGGAATCCTGTTGTTATCTGCAGATACACTTAATGTTGCCGTGCTTGAATTTGAAGTGACTGTTGTTGCATCGAAAGTGAAATCGATATTGTTAACAGGTAAATTTATGCGGTTTGCGGTGCCGTCAAATTTAGCAATAGAAGCTGCGTCCATCGGAAAGTTTCCGGTTCCGTCATCAACAAATTTCAAACCGGCAATATTGCCTGATGCAACCGATGCTCCTGCTGCATCCGTAAGGTCATAATTAAGCGTGTATGTTTCGCTTGCCGGAACAGCCGGAGGGCCAACTACTGCCGCAGCAGAGGCGGTTTTCGTATATGAGAGCGCTAATGTAAACGCGTCGCCGTACTCATTGTATACAGTTACTTTTGAAGGAGTCGTGGTATCTACAGCCGGTGCTACAGCCGGTGCTACCGAAATAGCAGATGAATTTATGTTTCCTCTTTGAGTAACCACCTGAGATCTGGTCAATTCGGAATTACTTTTTAAGTTGCCGCCCCATTTGATTGAAGTTGTTGAAATTGCCGGCAGTTTCAAATTTGTATCGATGACTATATCTTCCAAATTATTTCCTGGAGGAATAACACCGTCCGAGTTAGCAACTTTACCCTGAACAACAGCGCCGTTCTGCGGACTGACTAATTTTCCCTTTGCGTCAAAAACGAATGCGCCTGCTCTCGAGAAGAAGGTCTGTCCGTTGCTCTTCTGAACGAACATTCCCGGTCCTTGTAATGCCAAGTCTGTTGTGATGCCGGTTCTTTCGAATGTTCCCTGATTCCAGTTGCGGTCGATTGAATTAATTTTCATTCCAAGGCCGATCTGGAAAGAGTTTGTGCCGCCCGTTGTTTCGGTCGGGTTTGTTCCTGCTTTAACGAACTGATTGAAGGTGTCGCTGAATGTAACGCGCGAACCTTTGAAACCTATTGTGTTAACGTTGGAAATGTTATTTCCGATTACGTCCATCATTGATTGATGATTTCTTAAACCGGAAACGCCTGCGAAAAGAGATGTTAAAAGTGCCATTTGTAACCTCCGAGTTTTGATTCAGCTTCAGTCGGTCGGCCGAATCGAGAGCGTCCTTGGAAGGTCCCGCTCAGTTTATAATAAGTTGTTTAATTAATGTGCAAACACTACGCTGTCTATATTTGTAAATACGTTTTCATTTGAACCGGCTACGTCAATTGCCGTTACAACAGTTTTATTCGGAATATTGACTATGAAGGCAGTATTGTCCATCATAACCAATGAGTCCTTTGATCCTTTCGCTTCAGCTTTTTCAACCGCGTTTTGAATCTTTGAAAGTTCAACATCACTCAGTTGAATGTTTCTGGATTCAAGACGCTTTAAAGCGTGATTTGAAAATTTGACTTTCTCTAATTCCTCTTTAAAAATCGCATCGAAAGGAGAAGACGCTTCACGCCCTACTTTTTTGGGGGCCGCTTCTTCGCTTCCGAATAAGGGAATAAAAGGAACAGAGATGCCGTTAATTTCTGCCATTATCATTCACCTCCTTTATTGAGGATTCATTACTTCTGAAATGTCGGAGATTGCATACTCCGCGCCGTCTACAATTAAAACGGTTCCTTTATCAGTAAACCGCACTCCGCTTAACAAACCGACTTTGAATGTATCCAACGTCATTTTTTCACCGCTCATATTCGAAGCTTCCACTTCAAATTTATAATTACCGTTTGGTACTTTACTGCCTGTATTATCGGTAAGATCCCAGGAAAGTTTATGGCTGCCCGCACCTGTTGGAGCGCCGTCAATAACTTTTATCAACGCACCGGCTTCATTGTAAATTTTAATCTGGGCAGATTTAGCATCTACTGGAAGTTTGTAGCCCAAAGTGAAGCCGCTCTGACCGTTTACGGCTAGATCGCTTCCGCTTACTTTAACTTCCTTGCCGATCATTCCGGTTATAAGAGTATTGTTGATCGATTGCGTGAGTGCTGCATTCGCATCTATGCTCTGCTTCATATAATCATTCAGGTTCGTCAACTGTTCCAGAGAACTGAATTGAGCGAGCTGCGCAGAAAACGCGGTACCGTCCATCGGATTAAGAGGATCCTGGTTTTTTAATTGCGAAATCATAAGCTTCATAAAATCATCTTTACCAAGAGAAGATTTGCTGTTGGTTGTAGAAGATGGTGCGGCGGACGATGTATTGTTTATTTGATTTATCATTTTGCGCCTACGCTAAATATTCATAAGTATTGTATCCCATCGTTTTCTTAGATGGATTTGCTTCCAGATCCTCTTCTTTGATCTTGGAAATTTTTTCGTTCTGTTTTTTACGCGAGAATGCTTTTGCAGATTTCTGCTCCGAATCCGCAAGACTTATATTCAACTGATTGAGCTGAATACCCGATGAGTGAAGATTTTGTTTCAACTGTTCAATATTTGACTGAATGAATTGTTTAATGTTTTCATTCTCTACTTCTATGCGCGTGCTAATCTGATTCTCTACCAGATCAACCACTAATTTTACTTTTCCCAGGTTTTCAGGTGTAAGCTGGAATGTTAAGCTCTGTTTTTCTCCGGCTTGAATAACCTTGGAGAATTCATTTACAATCTCAGTTGCCTTGATGATTTTTACCGTCTCGTGAAACGGTTTTGATTCGGGAATATTTTTAAATTTATCGGCACTATTGTTTACTGTCTCTGTTGTCTGAAGAATATTCTTGAAAACGTCCGAAGATTTTTCTTTTGCTGCTTCTTTATCACCCGAAGATTTGCCTTGGGCTCCCTGAACGGGTTCTTTAATCTCACCGGCAGTTACACTGGAAACCTGTCTTGATGCATCTTTTTGCTGGCCCGTTTTTGAATTTTCATTGTCGGTTTTTGTCTTAAAATTAGCTTGTGCCGCCAACAGCGAAGCATCGGATTCCTCTCCGAATATTTTAGGCATAGGGGAATTCGATATTTTCTTATCCGTTTCCGGTTTACCGTCTTTTATTTCCTGCGCCGAAGCAGATTTATTCTCGGTATTGTTAATTTTTTTCAGGATTTTTTCTTCTGCTGAAAGTTTTTTCAATTCTTCGGAAGCTGTCTTTACAAATTCATCAAGAGACGAGAGGTTAAATTCCCCGCCCTGTTCCGATTCCACGGTTTTATCAGAAACAGAATTATCTGCTTGAGGATTTTCTTTTCCGGATACGGTTGAATGTTTGGAAAATAAAGTCTGAGGAATAGAATCTATTTTTTCCAGAAGATTTTTTAATTGTTCTTCATCAGTGCGGGTAACATTTGAGCCAAAGGCAGGATTTGCATCCGCCTGAGGAATCTTTTTCCCTTCCGCGTCAACAACATTAATCACCGTGGAATTCTGCTTTATAATTAAAGTTTTTTTAGCCTCGGCGTTACTAATTGCATCTGAAAGCGGTTTATCTTTTACAGTATTTTCCATCCCCCCCTCTTCAATTGAATCTGCAGCCTGCTTTACGTTTACTGCCTCCAATAGATTATTATCCTGACCTGCCGGATAAGTTTTGAAAGATTGCGTCTCATAAAATTTGTTCTGTCCATACTGAGAACTATCGGACTTTATAAATTTGAATGAATTCAATTGGGAAAACACATTATTAGCACCAAGGCCGCTGCTTTCGCCCGTCTTGTTCGGGGCGGCGGGCTCGGCAAAATTTTCTTTTGAAGATATCTCAATCACTTCCGCCTTATAAATTTCCGATTGCGGAAGAACTGAGCTCGTTGAAACCAAACTCTTATCAGTGATAGATTTGTAAGCATTCACGGAATTCGCAACGGCATGTGAGTCGGAAGCCATTGTGTTTTCGGCGTTCGCAGCTAAATTTCCAAACTGTGAGGTTTGAACCAGGGAAACATTTGCCACATAATTATCCGCCGGATTAAAACCCTCGCCTCCGGAAGCAGAAACAGCCTTCTTAAAATCCGCAGAGAGTTTATCAAGATTTATTTTGGCCTCTATATTCTCTTCCGGCAGTTCGTGTATGGAAATATTTATTTTTTCCGATCCGTTTTTAAATGCGAAGGAAAAACTCTTGTTTGAAGCGAGATAATTCAGCATTGCCTGTGCAGCGCCTTCAAAGCCGTATGCCTGAAAAGGAGTTGCTGTCAATTCATCTCCATTTTCAAGACTCTTCTCTTCGGCATTATTGCTTAAATTTTTCTCGAACTTTATAAGTTTAAGCGAATCCTGCCCGTTATTTGGGGATGACTGAAGCTGGTTAGAATTTATATTTGCGCCTTGCTCGCTCGTCCAGCTATTTTCCAAAGCAGATACGAGCTGATTTAGAAATTGTTCAAGTCCGTCGCCCGAAAGTATGAACTGCTTTTTGCTTATAACTGCATTCTGAAGGTTATGAACCACATCGGGAGAATTAACGGCAGCATTTGAATCGTTTACAAAATCCTGAATGAATTGGCTTAAAGCTTTAAGTGTCGACCCGCTGCTTTCGAAAACATTTTGGTTGAATAAATTTGCCGCTACCAAGGCAGCCTGAGATTGATCTTGCGTGGCAGACGCGGCACTTTCAGCTGCCGTTTCCTGCTCGCAAACTTTAACTATATCGGAAAACAATCCCGGGACCGAAGATCCTTTCTTCAGATTTGAAGGAATAGATTGTTCGCCCGTTGATAATTTGTCCAGAAAAAATGTGTTAAAATTCATTGCGCTGAGCTTATTATTCTAGTTGCTATTTCCGGTTTAAATTCCGCTATAATTTCGGCGGCTTTTTTCTTTTTCATTTTCATTAAAATATCTCTTGCGATATTATCGGAATAACCTAGAATTATTTTAGCCGCTTTGCGGGTATCCATGGATTCATACAGTTTTACCGTAGAAGCAACCCAGGCTTTGTATGTACTGTCTCCTTTGGCTGTGTTTTTATACGCTACTTCCGGTTTTTGCTGAGGAGTTTCAGCAGACGGCTGGGCAGCGGTCATTTTTTTTGCCGCTTCTTCCAATTTTTTGTTTACTTTTTTCACTGCATTTGAATCACCGAGTGTTATGGAAGACGACGCTATATTTGTGGTGTCTTGCGACTTTTTAACGGAATCCAACTGCGCCAATTTTAGATCCGTAGAATCTTTCATTTGGGTTTGAGCGGGGGCAGGGGCCGGTTCTTCCGCTTTTTTTACTTCTGCGGTATTTGCCTGTGCCGGAGAAAAATCGAACGCAAAAATGTTCTTGAAAATCGAATTCGCGTAAATCAATAATCCGGTCACAATTACAAATGCCAGCAGAAAAGAAACAATATAAACTATTTTCTCTTTCACTTTTCTTCCCCGTAATAATTTCTTAATGCTATTTCATTCATGGCTTTTAATTCTTCTCTTCTCTCGTCAATCATAAAATTATTCAACTGATTTTCTCTAATTGTCTCGAATGCTTTAATTTCTTTTTTCTTTTCAGTCAACTCTCTCTGCTTTTCCTCTTTTTTCTTCTCCCATTGCTCAATTTTTTTGCCTATCATAATAATCTGTTTTTCAAGTATAGAATCATAAGTCTTAGCGCTTTGAAACTCCGCAACTTTCAATGAAGTTTCTATCATCTGCTGCTG
>JAKAMT010000043.1 GCA_021812705.1 Bacteroidota bacterium
CAAATTTTCTGTTTTTATAGCTGAAATCAAGACCATTAAAGGAATCGCTTTGGCCGAAAAACGGTTCGTACGTTAATAAGAGTAAAATCAAGAACCATTTATTCATATGCAATGGACTGACCAATTATTTAAGTTTCATTTATCGGCGTATGAATGATAAATCACTTAAAATTAATTATCAAGCACTTTATTTCCATTGCATAACTTCGCTTTCCATGAGTAGGAATAATCAGTCAGGAACCTCCGGTTCGACTAATCTTATAAGCGAGTCGACAGATTCCTGCCAGCCGAGGTAGCACAACTCAACCGGAATCATGTCGGGAATTCCTTCCTGAACTATTGTCAATTCAGTTCCGCAAGAAACTTTTTTGAGCCAGACTTTGGTAATCATTGTTCCGGGAAGACTTGGATTATCAAATTCATCTGTGTGTGAAAGGTATTCGTTTGGAACAAGCTCAAGGATTTTTCCGCCGAAAGAGTGGCTGTTTCCTGTAGAGAAATTTGTAAAAGACATTTTGTAAGTGCCGCCGACTTTGGAATCGTAATGATGCACGCTGCATGTAAAGCCGTTTGGCGGAATCCATTTTGCGAGCGCATCGGGAGTTATGAATGCTTTGAAAATTTTTTCCGGCGCGGCCTTGACTACCCTGTGCAATTTAACTGTATTGGCTTCCATAATCTCCCCTTCCTTTTTTCATAGTTGTTCATTCAAAACGGAATAGAGGAATAATTAGTTCCTCATCTTAGCAGAGAAACCGGAGAAACTATGGAAGTGCAGGCGTTATCTATTTATATACAATTTCAAAATTACCAAACCTTAACGAGCCCTCCCGTTACAATTATCATTTCATTAAAATCATTTTTTTTACTTCTTTAAAATTCCCTGCCTGGAAAAGACAGAAATATATTCCGCCGGCTAAATTAGTCCCGTCAAATTTAATTTCGTAGGAGCCGGGCATTTTATTGCCGTTGACCAGTTCGGCTATTATTTCTCCTAACACATTGTAAACTTTTAAAGTCACATATCTCTCTTCGGACAACTTAAATTTGATAGATGTGCTGGGATTAAACGGATTGGGATAATTTTGGTGAAGTTGAAACATTGAAGGCAAATTATCTTCCTGTTCAACTGCGGTGCTATACTTTTCAATCGGATCACCTGGCGCGAGAGTTCTTCCCGTAAACGCGGCATAATCCTTGGGATATCTGTAGACTCTGAAAACAGAATTCATAAATTCCGCGGGACGAGCAGGATCAGACGGAATCGTTTGCCCTTGTGTCATCGCTCCTGTTGAAGCAACCGGGCAGATATATTTCCAGACAACTTCTTTATCCGAAGTCACTTCCTGGAAGAGACCGAGTGTACCGGAACAGATAAGTGTATTTCCGTTCGGCAGTCTGTATGCGCCGGAAATATTTTCTGAATATTCTGAAAGTGGAAGAAGATAAGTCCAGGTCAGATTTGCCGGAAGAAATGGAGATCCCGCTCCGGTTGGCATAGTGTAATTTCCATCTGCATCGACAGCAGGAGTGAATTCATCTGCAGAAGATTGATTGGCTGTAAAACCGGTCCTGTTCAATCCGTTATTATAGCAAGTCAAATTACCCGCCCCGGGATAACCGGTTTTAACCCATTCAACGTCATGCTGCTGAAAATATCTTTCGGTTGTAGCGGTGCCAGCGCCATAGGTATAAGGATTTCCCCATCTGTACAATAGATCACCACCCTTTCCTCTTTTACCGCCTGTATGTCCAGCGGCTTCTGAAGTTGTAGTACTGTGATCAATAATCCATACTTCGCTGTTTCCCCTAACGCTCATTGCAATCTGATCGAATGCGGGATTGTAATCAATTGAATTCATATGATTCCAGAACGCTGGAAGATTTTTCCCGTCGCCCGCGCAATCGATTAATTCAGGATGATTTTTTGGAACACCATAATTATTTTTTGTTGCATCATGGCTCTGTATCAGATGATCCCAGGTGTGCCATTCCCAAACGAGAGTATAACCGGAACCGGCTGCGTAATTTGGTTTTATCTCGGCAACATAATCAGGAAGCATCATACCCTTCTGAGCAATCTCGGGCTGAAATTTTGTGTTGTCGAATCCCGCGGCTTCCACTTCAGCAAGGGTTTTCTTCTCTATTACAAGCATAATAATGTTTCCGTTCGGAAGCATTTTAATATCATGATGCTGCATATAAGTGGATGTCGAAAAATCTGTATACCAAACCAGATTATCGTCCCAATCGTATTCTTCAATTCTTCCACCCTCACCTCCGCCGCTGCTCAATTGACCTTTGGTCATGCAGGATCTTAATAGGTGTCCGTTCGTCAGCAGATAAACAGACTGTCCGGGCGGATACTGGCTCTTTGACCATGAATGAATAAGCTTTCCATCATTATTAATTAGATAAGTTGAAGTGTACTGCTTTGGTGCAAACAACGTATATCCGTCATACGACTTGCTGCTGTTGTTCGAAATTAATCCCATGTTTTTTGTCTGACAAAAATTATTTTCAGCGACGAATAAAAGAGTTGTCAGAATCAGCACTATAAAGAATTTTTCGATTTTCATTTATACTCCGGAAATTTATTTTATTTCACGAGAACCATTTTACGTGTTAAAGAATAAGCACCTGCCGATAACCGATAAAAATAAACACCGCTTGTAAGTTTTGATGCATCAAATTTAACTTCATAGCTGCCTGGCATTTTTTCTTCGTCCGCTAGTTTTACAATTTCTCTCCCCATCAAATCAAAAACTTTTAATTGAACTTTGCTTTTGACCGACAACTGATAACTGATAACGGTTATCGGGTTAAACGGGTTGGGATAATTTTGATAAAGCTTATAATCATTTGGAAGTGAGTTTTCTTCTTCAATAGCACTTGGAACAGAATAATTTCTTGCCGTCCTGAATCCTATATGATACCATGGATGATTTGGATCCTGCGGTCCGCGGTAATAAGAGGGATTTCTGTTTGCTGCTCTTGAATGTCCGTCATTCACGCCGTTTGTCACTAAGCCGTTATACCAGTTACCGCCGCGCATGCCTCTGTACGGTTTTCCGTCCGGCATTATAAATCCGGTATCGGGCCCTTTAGGATTATCGTAAGGAGAAACGCTGTAATAATTCTGTCCGTACCAGTCATTGATCAGTTCCCAGACATTTCCCTGCATATCATAAAGGCCGAAACCATTTGCGCCGTTGGATGTTTGATAACTTACTGCACTTCCCGGCCAGTTGTATTCTGTCTTTAAATGAAGTTTCCCGTCATAAAAACCGACAGGGGTTGAATTGGGATAGTTCCCTGTTTCATAAGGATCGCCCGATTGAGGCAGATTGGCAATCTTTGTATCAATTATATTTCCCATAGGATAAATGAGATAAGGATTTAAATTTCCCCCTCTAGCCGCATACTCCCATTCTGCTTCCGTAGGAAGACGGTAGCCGTTTTTGGTAAAATCGCACGCCCATGTTGAAAGATTATAACAGGGCTCCAGTCCATTGAGCTGGCTTAACCAGTTGCAGTAAGCAGCAGCCCCGCTCCACATCACTCCCACAATCGGATGGTTCAATCTAAAATCCGCAATCACAAATTCTTTACCGTTGTACAATACACTGTAATAATTTGTCGTTGAAGAATTATATAGATAGCAATAAACATCGCTCCCGCCTGCAGGATACACGACATTATTTTTGACTTCGATTGATCCGCTGACCAAGGATGAATTCAAGAATGCTATGAATTGATTATTAGTAGCTTCCGTTTTACTCATGTAGAACGAATTGACTTTTACAGTATGGACCGGAAGTTCGTCGCTCGGATGAGAGGGATCGACGAATCCGAATTGATCACCCATTTTAAACTCACCGCCGGTTATCTGAGACTCGCTAATCCCAAGATCGCTTTTGTCTAATCCGCCTCTAACACAAAGAACAAATTCTTTGACAGTTTTTAAATTATAGGACACAATTCCGTAATCCACATTGATATCCCAAGCTTGAGTCGGCTGCGGAGCGCTCAAAGTGGTCGACGACCAGAAATTTCCGGAGGAAATGTTTGTAAAATATGTTTTGTTAAAAGAAGGTTTTGATAATTTTTCATCATTGAGAGACTGAAGCTCTTTTACATTTGGAACTCGCCAGTCTGTTTTTCCGGCTAAAGACAATGTTGATGCGTATGCGAGCGCTTCTTCCCATGTCATGGAATTAGGCGATTGAATCTTCTGCCAGACCAAACCAGTATAGTTATCAGTTATAGTTCCGTTTCCGTTATCTGTAAAATGTAAAACAGAAAAGGAGGTTGAATAGATATTTCTGACGGCTCTAACATCAATATATTTCGTTCCACCAGCATGAATAGTTTCAGTTTTTGAGTGGGCTCCGGTTCCGCCTCCCGCATTTACCAGCCATACTTTTGAAGCATCATCAACCTGAGTAAGATTTGACCACCAGTACTCAGCCGTGGTTTTGGGGAAATAGGTTGTATTCAAGGCAGGATTAGTATTATCATATTTATTAATAGTCATCAGCTCATGATTAGTCGGCAGCCGCCAGTCATTGTACCCTCCCAAAGCTAAAGAGGAACAATATGTGATTGCGTTTTCATAGGTCATCTCCCCGCCGTCCGTTTTCTGCCACATCAGTCCCGTAATGTTATCCGTAATTGTACCGTCCCCGTTATCCGTAAATGACATCGGATTAATTACAAAATCGGAATCCTCTCCTTTTGTGGAAGTGTAACTCGCGTTCTGTCCCGTGTCCGGGAGTTTGAATGGTAAAAGTTTTTGAGCATTTATGATGCCTGCAAATCCATTCAGCATTAAAAATAGTACTGTCTGTTTTTTTCTTGTTATCAGCATAAGAATCCCGGTGCAAAAATTATTTTAAGTAGATCATCTTCATTGTTTTTGAAAACGTTCCCGCTTCGATTCTGTAAAGATATATTCCGCTTGAAAGGAAAAAGCCCGTCGGATTAAAATTCAAATTATGAACACCGGCAGACTGGAATCCATTAACTAATACCGCTACTTCCTTCCCGAGTATATCTATTACACTTATCCTCACATTGCTGCTTACCGGAAGTTGATATTTTATAATTGTGCTCGGATTAAACGGATTCGGATAATTCTGCGAAATACTATAATCCGCCTGGGTACTCGAAAATTCGTACTCGGCTCCGGCTAATAGATCTTCCGGTTTATAATATTGCGGGTTTTTTCCTGTTATAGTTCTTGTTTTTGAAAGAGTCCTTCCTGCTAAAGCGGGGTGGCTTGATGTGTAACGGTAGCATCTGAAAACTGAATTATACATTGGATACTGATCCGTGATGACAGATTTTATTCCGTCCTGAGTTACCGGACTAATATAGTCCCACACAACTTGTGGAGAAGTATTTGCGTCACCGTAGGTGACTTCAAACAGATGTCCTTGACTGTCTGAACAGATCAGTGTATTTCCATTCGCGAGCCTCTGTTCGCTTCCTCCGATAGTGCTGAAAAAATTCTGATCATTTTTTGAGTTGTAAATCCACACAACCTGATTTGAAATAAATTTATTCTGTTTCATCGCATCATTGTTGGGATAAGTCCATGTATAATAGCCTGCGGTTGGAGGATTTACGTAGGCACCTGTATTCACTTTCTGCGAATTGTAATACGGATTAACCTCGAAGATATACGATTGGGAAGTCCTTTCGAAAAGATACTCACCGTTATTGAATATCTGAATATTGCCTGCGCCGGGCAAACCGGATTTGATCCAGTGTACATCGTGAGCACCGCCGATCTGTTTATTTCCCGTTGTGGATGTTGTCCAGTTGGTTCCTACTGATGGCGGATTTCCCTGACCGTACCTTGCCGGATCACCGAATCTGTAAAGAAAATCGCCGGCGCTTGTTGCAGCAAGAGCTATACTTCCCGAGGGATTTCCTGAAATAAAAGTATTGCCGTGATCAATTATATAAAACTCGCCGGCAACTGAATTGATTACTATTTGATCCAGACTTTCATTATAGTCGATTGAATTGCAATGCAGCCAGTCTTTTCTTAACGGAACTCCGGTCAGATTAATATTTATTTTGCCCGGGTAATCGGATATTTTTTTCCCCGATCCCACATAATTTGATTTCGTGGCGTCATAATCCTGAATCACATGATCGAAGAACCACCATTCCCACACAATATTTCCGCTCATATCCACTTCAACAACAGCATCCATCTGAACGACAGTATCTTGAACAGTGGTTGGATTGGCCCCGGCGGCAACAGCTTGAGCTTTTGTTAAATTTTTATTGGCTATGTATAATGTTGTGTAGGCGTTTAATTTCTTATTATAAATTCTCGTCCAATCATGATGCGGAAAATAATTTGATCTGGTTTCTGAATACTGCCAGACAGTATTTCCATTCCAGTCCAATTCTATGAATCCGCTGAATCCGCTCGGATTTTTTGTTGATGCATCTAAAATATTTCCGCTATCGAGCAGCCGGGGATTTGTTCCAACTGTATTCCACTGATTGACGATATATCCTTCCATATCAATTAAATAAGTCTTCCCCATCGCGCCGAATAAGGTGTATCCGTTGTTTGCTTTAGAGGCGTCCCAATAACGCACTTCCGTGGGCCCTACGAATCCTTCCGTAACGCCTTGCGCCGAATAGCTTATTGACTGGGCATTAATAACTGTCGCGCAAAAAATTAATCCGATCAGCCACAAATTATTTTTACATTTCATTTTCACATCTCCGGGGAATAAAATTCATTTTTGCTCATTTTAAAGAGATCATTTTTTTTATCAACGAAAAATTTCCGGCGGATATTTTATAAAAATATATTCCGCTGGAGAGACAATATTTTTTAGCATCAAAAGGAATAGTATAAGTTCCCGGCCGCTGGTATTGATCCACTAGAGACGCAATTTCTCTCCCGAGAAGATCAAATATTTTCAGTTGTACGTATTCAGAATTCGGGATAGAGTATTTAATGGTTGTCTCCGGATTGAAAGGATTAGGATAGTTCTGTTCCAGTGAAAATTTTGACGGGACCTCGAAATCACTTTCAACGGAAGTAGGCGTGTTATATTTAAGGACATATGAATAATCTGTCATCCCGTTTTTACGCTGAGCGTTTTCGTTAGAAGGCAGATAGGATCTTATATAATCAACGGTGGCTGCAGAATCTCCAACAGTGATTCTTAAAAAACCGGTATTGGGAATAATTTTACCCGACAAGTAGCCGTAACTGGCGGCATTCTGCGCGCTGGTAAAATTTGGATTTCCGGGCTGAGGAACTTCTTGATAAATTATTCCGTCGAGTTCCTGCCTGTCATAAAAATGGTCGTGTCCGTGAAAATAAATGTTAACATGATTTTGCACCATGAGTTGATGGATCGGCATTTCCCATCCGGATCTGTTCGTCAGAAAGCCGGAAGTGCCGTCTGTATTTTTCCCTCCCATTTCATAAAACGGCGCAGCTTCAGTTCCGCCGCGTCCGTCTTTATCAATTCCGCCGACAACCTGATGGGCAAAAACAAATTTGAATTTTGCATTACTGTTCTCTAATACTGACTTGAACCAGAGATATTGCGTTCTGCCTAAAGTCCAATTCCAATTTGTCGCCGCTGAGGTTGGTTTGGGGAAGGTATACCAGTACGGATCAATTACAACAAATAACGCATTGCCCCATTCCCACGAATAATAGTTCTGCCTCTTTCCAACGAAAGGTTCGCTGGTATTATTTCCGGAATAAAAATTATCCGGCAGCGGATTTGGATAATATTTTGTTCTCGTATTTGACGCCATAACTGCAAGGTTATTTGCCGTCCCGTCCAATTCCCATCCGCATTCCCCTTCATGATTACCAATAACTAAATAAAGAGGCACACTGTGACAGGTTAAATCGAAATATGAACGGAGCAGAAGATGCCGGATGGTAATGCTGTCCTGCGTTTTATTTTTAAGTTTTTCCGACATGAATGTATCGCCAAGATCGATAAAAAAATCAGGATCGTTATTTAATACATTCGCAAGCGTCAGTTTGTACAGGTCCGGGTTCGTATTACTATCCATATGCGGATCCGCTTCCACGGCAAATGTGAATGCAGATCCTTTTTGTTTTGCAGTATTAAATGAATGCTCGGCTCTAGCCAAAAAAGAATTGCCGCCGGCAACCCGATATCTTACCCGATAAAAATATGTTGATCCCGCAGAAAGATTATTAATAACAATATTAAAAGGAATGTTATTGGGATACAAACTTGGTGTTGTCTGATTGGTATATACACTTCTTTGTGTGCCGTATTCTATATAAGCATCAATATCTTTATCGGCACACATATTTACCGTGATTGAATTATTCGTAGGACGGCCTAAAAGTTCATTGCAAATAAATTTTGCTGAATCTGCCGGGGGATCTGCGAAGGTGTTGACCCCTCTGGCTGAAGAAAACGAACCTGCACACAGTACAATTACAAGCCATAAATTTATTTTAATTCTCATTTCAATTTTTCCATGAACTATTTAATCAGGAGAGCTTTTTTAGTCTGGACAAAATTTCCCGCGTTCAGCCGGTAGAAATAGACACCGCTCGGCACATTGTAGTTTTGAGCTATGAATTTTGAATTATAAGTTCCAGCATTCTGATATTCATCCACTAGAGTTGCAACCTCTCGACCCAAAACATCAAATACCTTCAAAGAAACAAATCCGGATTGCGGCAATTGATAACTGATCACTGTTTCAGGATTAAAAGGATTGGGATAATTCTGCATCAATGTATATTCAGTCGGGACAGCTTCTTGAATCTTTACATCAGTCGTTTTAGGTAAAACAGAATATGAATAGGCCACTTCACCATTTTTATGCTGAGAAGTTTCATCTTTCGGGAGCCATGCGCGCACATAATCAACTTTAATTTCATTCGGATTAACTGTCACTCTCAGATGTCCGGAGGCATCCAATTTGATTCCGCCGTAAGCGCTCCCGTTATCTGTCATGCCGATAATGTAAGTAGAGTCTGAAGGCATCGGCACTTCCTGATAGACAATTCCGTCCATCTCTTCCTTCGCATACAGATGGTCATGCCCCTGGAAAAAAATATTCACCCCATATTTTGCCATCAATTGATGGATCGGCATCGACCAGCCGGGACGATTTGCAGTGAAACTGTAAGTAGTATTGTTAGCTTCATATCCGCCCCATTCATAATTTTTTGCGACTGCTAAGCCGCCTCTTGTTTCTCCGAGTATATGATGCGTTAAAACAAATTTATATTTGGCGCTGCTGTTCTTTAATGTCTGCTCTAACCAGCTGAATTGTGTCTGCCCAAGTGTCCATTCCCATCCCCGAGGTTTTGAATTCGCTGTATAACCCCTGTAAGCATCCACAACAACAAAAAGCGCGTCACCCCATTCCCACGCATAATAATTTTGAGGGAGTCCCATACCGAACTGTTCCAAATTTGTATTTCCGGAATAGAAATCGTTCGGCTCGGGATTCGGGTAATAGTATTTCCTCCATAGAGTCCCGTAAACACCTATATTGTTCGGCGGTGTCTGAAGCAGATAATATCCGCTTTCCCCCTCATGATTCCCCAGACAAAAAAAGAGCGGAACGGAATGAGCGGCAATTCCAAAATGAGAACGATTATCAAGATGCAGCTGCTTCATATCATCGCTCGTTGTCGTCGAAGGAGTATGATCATCACCGAATGTATCGCCAAGATCAATCATAAAATCTGGCGAATCATTAAGCTGATTATTGAAACAGATATCCCATAATGTATGCGAGCCTTTTTTATCATAAGGATGCGGATCTGCCTCAAGGGTAAAAGAGAACGTGCTTCCCTTTGCACGCTGGGTTTGGAATGAATGCTCGTCGCCGATTATATATCCCGATGTCGGAGTATCCCCATAAACAATATGATAATTATATTTTGAATTAGGAGTAAGATTAGTCAATACTATTTCATAAGGCACATCCTTCATAACATTTTGGGCTGTTGTTTTAGAATAGATGCTTTCCGTTGATTTTTTATACTCGCAATAGATGCTCATATTTTTGCTGGGGAGAAGGCTTGCTGTAATTGATTTATCTGTCGGTCGGCCCAGCACGATATTGAAAAATTCTTTCTCAATATTGGTATTATTGACAGATGGATTCGCCTGGCAATATATATTCATTGCGCCGAACAACAGAACCGGAATAAACAATTTACGAATCATTGAATCTCTGGCTTTTTATATCATTTGACAACCATATGATTAAAAACTTGCGCTTGTGATGAAAGATTTTTCAAAAAAAAAGCCTCCCAAAATTTTATTCTGGGAGGCTTGTTCTAAACTGATAATACTTTTATTTTTTTCTTTTTTGCTGCATTTTCTCGAATTCTGCTTTCTGGCGTTCATCAAGAATTTGCATTACTTTCTGATCCTCCTCCAGACGCATCTTCTCTTTTTCTTTTTCAAAATCTGCAGGATCCATTCTCTTCATCCTTTTGTTTTCATCCTTCATTCTGCTTTCATTTAATATACTTCTCAGTTGCTGCTGCTGATCCGGAGTTAAATTCAATCTTCTGGAATACTTTTCCACTTTCTCATCAATCTGAGGTGGTGCAGGTTTCTCATTCTCTTTAACTTTATCGTTGATCGGTTTCTCCTCTTCTGCTCTATTGCTTTCTATCAGTTCCGTCTTCTGTTTCAACTCATCTTTCGGAGGTTTCCTTCCGAACAGTTCCTGAATTATCGGTTTAAGTTTTTCTTTCTGCTCCGGAGTGCATATTGCAAGGAGTTGGTTAAAATGATTAAATCTTACAAGTTCCACCTTGCTCTGCAGTTCCCCGATCATTTTGGTTTTTTCATTTATTATTTTCTGACTCGATTTCGATTTGAACAGTTCATCCGAAAGCTGTTTTTTAAGAACAGAGAGACTATCGTTATACTTTTTAGACAAATCAAGCTTATCCGATCTTAGCTTCTCCAACTGTTTTGTCTGCGCGTCATCCAGATTCAATACTTCCTTCATCAGTGAAACAGATTCCGGTCTGTTTTTATCCTCTTTGGATGGTGCGAATTCACGTTCTTTCGAAGTCTTCATCCAGATGACCGACATGGTAATAATGTTTAAGAGGAGCAACAGAATTATAAGCCAGTTTTTAAATTTGTTCTGATTAATTAAATCCATTTTAATCTCTCATAAATCATTTTGGGATTGTTCAATCTGAAATTCCTGTTTTAAATCTTTTACAAGCCTGCTTTCAAGATTCGCTCTAGAATCTGCTTTCAGGTAATAAAAAATCGTTGCAATGTTAAGCAGAATTACGAGAATTGATATCACCCAGTTCAGTCTGAGCTTCAACGAATATTCTTTTGAAGGAGAATATTTTTTAGAATCGCCCATCTGCTTGATCCTCGTCATCAAGAAAGGATTTTCCTGAAGGACAGGATCGTTATCAAAAGCGGCGAGCGTTTTTTCAACTTCTTCCTCAATTTTTTCTCTTTTCAACATTTTTAGATGCCCTCTAAAAATTCTTTTTATAATAATTAAACAATCTCTTTTTCAAATTATTCTTTGCTCTGTGGATCAGCGATTCCACAGATGAAACGCTTGTGTTCAGAATTTCTGCTATCTCCTGATAGCTCATTTCATCCTGCTTGCTCAGAGTGAATGCAATCTTCTGATTTTCGGGAAGTTTTTCTATTGCCCATTTCAGCACCCGCGCTCTGTCAACATTTTCAAGTATTTTACCGGGATCGGCATCGGCTCCCGCTTCGATCTTTTCTTCCGGCGCATCCTGCCCGAATAAACTTGAAAGAAAAGCAAAACGTTTTTTCCTCTCCTGGCTTTTCAAATGATTTATGGATTTGGTTACCGTAATTCTGTATATCCAAGTTGAAAGCTTTGCATCCTGTCTGAAAGAACTAACCGACTTAAAAACTTCCAAAAACACCTCCTGAGTAATGTCTTCGGCGGATTCAACATTACGCAAGAATTTAAAAGAACAGTTGAGAACCATTTTCTGATATGTCTCCAGAACATATCTGAATGCAGATTCATTTCCATCCTTTAATTTTTGGATTAATTCGAGCTCGTTCATCAAGTATTAACTTTTCTACTATTGTTTGACAATATAATAGAATAAAACTTGCGGTTAAACAGTGAAGAATTTTAAGATTTTTCAGGGTTAAAAAATCGGAGGAGAGGATATGTATTCTTATTTTTCTTTATTTTTTCAGTATATATAGAGTAAAATAAGTCAGCTTGAAGCTTTTGAATCCTGTAAAACCTGCCTGGAGCGCCAGTTGTTCTATAAAATCTGATTTGACCCTATGTTCAATCGGGGGACCGAAATTCTGCATCTCATAATTCCAGTCATACACTGCCACCGCTTTCACGGCAACTCTTTTTGCTTCTTCCAGCACTTTTTTATAATCGTCCACCTCATGAAAAACCAATCCCATGAAGACTAAGTCGAATGATTTTTCCGGAAACGGTAGAGATTCTGCCGGGGCAACTTCAAATTTACTTAAGGGCAAATACTTTCTAGCGGCTTCTATCATTTCGGGATTAAGATCCACCCCGGTAACCGATATATTTCTTTTATCAAACTCTTCTGCGAATAAGCCGCTTCCCGTTCCTATATCTAACAAGGACTTTATTTCAAACTCCTGAGTACATAGATCTGCCACCTTCTCAACCTGCATCCTTTCTGTTCTCTCTTTGGAACGCAGTCTTTCAACTCCGCTGCTGTATGTTCTTTCGTTCATATATTAAACTCACAGATCAGTTAATTTTCTCTTCATTAATATCCGATTTATTTTTATTCGGATCAATTTCACAAGCGCCGTCTCTGCAGGTGGGACAAAGATTGAAAGCGCCGGCAAAAAGCATGAATACTCCAATGCCCCAAAATGAGCTGTTTGTTATAAGTCCTGCTGCAATTATCGCAATTCCCAATCCGATCTGAAATTTTCTTCTGCTATCCATATTAGTTCCGTTTATTTCACATAAGTATGATGTCAGAAATACTTAAAAGATTCCCGCATTTTTTTATTTTTTTCACATTTTTCGAAACCATTTCTTCAATTTTTTCATCTAATCTATAAAAACTAAGGAAAAGAATTGACTCCAAAAGCTCAACCAAAAATCATTGTATTTACAACGCCGACCTGCACCCATTGCAATAATGCAAAAAGATATTTCAGAGAAAAGAACATCCGTTTCACTGAAGTCGATATAACAAGAGATCCAAAAGCCGCAATTGACATGCAAAGAAGGACCGGTCAGATGGGAGTTCCGGTAATTTTAATTAACAACAGACCGATTGTTGGTTTTGATGTTTCAAAAATAAATTTAATGCTAAACATAAAATAAGGAGAAGACCGTAATGAAAATTAAACCTTTAGATGACCGCTTGTTAGTTGACCCCATTGAGGAAGAAACTAAAACTTCATCCGGACTTTATATCCCGGACACTGCAAAAGAGAAACCGAGAATGGGAAAAGTAATTGCTGTTGGCACTGATGAGGATTTACGCGAAAAAATAAAAGAGGGTGATAATGTGCTCTTCGCTAAATACGGCGGTGAAGAAGTGGAAGTGAACGGAACTGTTTTAAAAATTCTTCAGCGTTCCGATGTCTTGGCTGTAGTTGAGTTGTAATTTAAAAAAGCTCGGAGAATGGGATCAGAGAATATTTCCCAACGCTTTAAAAGATTTTTGAATCTTTTTTAAAAAAGGGACATCATACATCTGATTTAAAACTTGATTTGGGATTGACGGATATGGATAAGAAAAAAGTTGTTGTTCTCGGCGGAGGATTTGCTGGTGTTCAAGCAGTAATCGAGTTAAGCAAAAAAAATCTTTTTGATTTAACCTTAGTGTCGGACAGAGATTATCTTTTCCTCTACCCCACCTCAATCTGGATTCCCACCAGAGATACAACTTTCGAAAAAACAAAAGTAAATCTTACAGAGATTCAGAAAGCGCATGGATTTAATTTAATAGTTGATCCGGTCCGGTCAATAAATTCAAAAGAGAATTCTGTTACACTCACCGATAAAATTTTGAACTACGATTATCTTATAATTGCAGTCGGTGCCGAAAAAGTGAATCATAAAGGAATTGAGAACACACTTTCGATCTGCGGCAAACCGGAATCTTCACTCGCTATCAGAGACAGATTGGATTCGCTCATAAACAAGGGGAGCGGAAAAATTGCCGTCGGTTTCGGTGGAAACCCAAAAGACGCTTCCGCGGTAAGAGGCGGGCCTGCATTTGAATTACTATTCAACATTTACAACCGGCTTAAAAAGAAAAATCTGCTAGATAAATTTGAACTTACATTCTTTGCGCCGATGCAGGAACCGGGCGCAAGAATGGGAAAGAGCGCGCTTGCAATCGTTGATAAAATGTTCTCATCGTACAATATCAATAAGCGGTACGGAAAAAAGATCAAAGAATTCACTCCGCAGGGAGTAACCTTTGAAGACGATTCTGTACTTGAATCTGATTTTACAATGTTCATACCCGGCAACGCCGGTCACTCCATTATGCAAAATTCAGATCTGCCTCTGAATGATGCCGGATTTGTACTAATTGATAACAACGGATTGGTGAAAAACACTTCCAATGTATATGCGGCCGGAGATGCAGCGGCTTTGGAAGGGCCCGATTGGAGAGCTAAGCAGGGACATATGGCAGAGATTATGGCGCGCAACGCGGCGTTCAATATTATTAAAAATGTAGACGGCTCTTCAGAAAGAAGAGGATATCAGGAACATCTTTCAATCATCTGCCTGATGGATACCGGAGACGGCGCCGCATTCGTTTACAGAAACAGCAAGAGAAATTTTGTAATTCCTATTCCTGTTGTGGGGCATTGGCTCAAACAGGGATGGGGCAAATATGCCAGACTTACCAAGACCGGAAAATTCCCGCGTCTGCCCGGACTCTGATTATGGATTGCGTTCAATGCAATAAAAAATTCTGCAGAGAGAACCAAAGCTGCGGAGCAGAAAAATTCGATGCCGTTAATCTGCAGCTTGATTATAGGCAACCGTCAAATCAGCTGTTTGTGGAAGCAGCAGCCGGACTCGTTGATGACGGGCGAGCCGGTACATTGAGCAGATTGGATGAGATTATTGAATTCGTAAAAACGATCGGTTATAAAAAAATAGGATTGGCTTATTGCTACGGAATGGAAAAAGAAGCCAGGGAACTGAAAAACATTTTCCGTTATGAAGGAATTAATCTGACCACTGTTTCATGCACGGTGGGCGGACTGCCTCAAAACTTCGTTAACTTATCAAGCTGCAACTTAAATGTATCGTGCAATCCGCTCGGGCAGGCATCTCAATTGAATGAAGAAAATACTGATTTTGTAATTCTGATGGGAATCTGTTTAGGACACGACATTTTGCTTCAGCGTAATCTTAGAGCAGACTTCACAACATTTGTAGTTAAGGATAGAGTATTTAACCACAGTCCCCTGCAGGCTGTTTATCAGACTGTGATTCATAAATCTAATTAGCTCTGAAATTATGTCTACACAAAATAAAGTTAATCTAATACTGAAAAATATTTTCTCCGATCCTTCTTACATAGAAATAATCTGTTCTTTATATGAAAAGGAGCTGAACCTGTCAGAGATTTCAGATATTGTTAATCTTGAGCATGACACAGTTTCTACTCATCTTGTTTCATTGGAAGAAATTCATCTTGTGAAAAAATTCAGCAGGAATGGAGAATACTTTTATTCATCAGCAAATTCCAAAGTCTGCAATTCAATTATATCTTTGAAAGATGCCATTTACAGTATAGCGCGCGATAATAAGTGACGCGCATTTTGATTTCGAAAAAATAAACTTGAGAGGAAAAATGTCCGGCAAGAAAACAAAACACGTCAAAAAGAGAGAGGAATTTTCATTTTTTCAGAAAAATAAGAATAAGATAATTTCTGTTGTACTCGCGGCGATATTTTTAGTACTTATTTTTTCCAGCGCGGGAAAATCATTTTTGGGAATAGACGGCAACAGCGGTTCTCTTCCGGCCAATTACGCAGAACTGCTGCAGAGCGGAACTATGGACGCGCCTAATTTTAAGTTGGAATCTGCCGACGGCGGCAAGATTAAATTGTCCGACTACAAAGGAAAGGTCGTAATAGTGGATTTCTGGGCTACCTGGTGCTCGCCATGCAGAAGAAGCATTCCGGATCTGATTGAACTTAAGAGAAAATACGCCGTAAACGGATTGGAGATTATTGGAATTTCAGTCGACAGGGATACGAGACAGGATGTGGCTTCATTCGTTCAGCAGAGCGGAATAAATTACCCGGTTGCCTACGCCGATGAAAATGTGACGCAAAGATACGGCGGAGTCGAATCGATACCATCCTCTTTCATTGTGAACAAAGAGGGAAAGATTGTAGCGGGATTTGTGGGACTTACTGCCGGAGAAGTTTATGAAAGGTGGATTAGAAAATTGATGTGAATTGGTCCTCGGTTATCAGTTATCGGTTGTTGGTGATTGGTGAGACAGTCCGGGGCTTGGAGTTCGATGTTCGAGGTGCAATGTTCAATGTGGCTTTGTAATATTTAGTAAAATGAATATTTGTTTCTAGGCTTTCACGTTTCACCTTTTCCGTTTATTTGAATTTCCCATCCACGATTTACGATTTACTATTCACTCTTTACTAAATATAAACGGAGACCCGTAGTAAGTCTCCGCCATCTACTTTTTCTCAAACTAATCTGAAATTAAAACCCTCTGTTCCCCGCATCTCTGCCGTCGTCTATATTTCTGTCGCGGCGGTCTTTGTAATCGTTGAACATATAAGAAATTCCCAGACTGATGCCGCGGCTGTTTATAGACTCATAATGGTTTCTTGTATAATAGTTTACGCCGAACGACTGAGAATCGCTCCTCTGCGCATTCAAGAGATCATTCACGCTTATATATATCCGGAGCTTCCTTTCAAAAAATGTCTTGCTCAGATAGACCGAAACAAACTTCATTTCACTTCTTGTCATTCTCCTGTTCTCCGTTTTTGGAATGTAGAACAGCGAGGTGCTCATATCGATATCATACCACAACTTAAAGCTCAGATACCCGTTAAAAGAATATGTATTCTCAGTGAGAGATAGATCTTCCGTTAAATATTGACCATGCTGTTCCGATCGTCTCCAATTAAATGAGATATAAAATGAGCTGATAAAATCGGGCAGGTGAAACGGCATCATAGGCGAATTATAATATGGGAAAGTTACAGTTATGCCGTACGATTTTTCATTGTTGAGATTAAGAAAACTTGAAAGGAGTGTGCTGTCGTTTTCGGTAGTGGTCGCGTTTGTAATTGTACCGGTTGTGTAATTATAAAAAACACTAAGGTACTGTGATAGATTTACGGCAAAAGAGTTTACATAAGTCGGAGCGATCTTTGGATTGCCCGCGGAAAAACTGTTGGGCGAATTGTATCTTCTGAACGGATTGATGTAATAGATCTGAGGGTAGGTAACTCTGCGGAACGCGTTCAAACTGAGCTGGAACATATCGCTGAGTTTATAAGCTACATTTAGATTCGGGAAGAAGCTTAAAAAATTCTCCTTAAAAGTTATGCTCTGGGTTACCTGATCTCCTTCCGTTGAAAGATTCTCAGCGCGCAGACCGAACTTAATATCTAAGTCGCCAATCTTGTGAGCATAAGATGCATACAACGCGTTAATACTTTCGTAATATTTGAACAGATTGCTCAGTTTCATACTGTCCAGCCATGTGCCGGTGAGGTAAGAAAAATTTTCCACTTTATAATCATTGTCCCTGGTTCTGTATGTAAAACTGTATCCCGCTTCAAAGCGGTTCAGGTTTATGGGCAGCGTATAATCTGTTTTAAAGATAAATGTTTTGGCTTTCACTTCCGTGTTGCTGTTTTGCAGCTGCGGCCGGTTTGGATTGTTGCTGTAATTGAGATTCATTTTTGAATCGGTCGGATTTCCGAAAAGCGTGTACATAGCGTCGAAAAGAAGTTCATGCCCCTTTGCCGCGAATTTTTTCTTGTAAAAACCGTAGAAAGAGAGATTTGTATTTGCCCCGCCGCTCTGCGTAAGATTGCCGTAAGAATACTGGGTGATCAGATCTCGATTGCTTACAATTGAATTTCCCGCATTGTCTGAATTATAATTATATCCGTTATAGTTGACGTAAAAAGTGGAACTATTGTTCTCGTCGAAATCGTAATCGAATCCGAATTTGAAATAACCCATTGCAAAATTATTTTTTGCCTCGCCATTTGATTTTTGTAGAAACATAGTTGGACTTGTATAGACATACCGTTCAGATTCATTCCTGCTGCTCATATCGGAATAATTGCCGTAACCCTGTCCAAACAGATTAAATTTTCCCGCTTTATAATTAAGATAGGCTCCGCCGTTCGTCTGTTTATTTGTAGCCCTGGAAAGATTGAACATTCCGCTGTAATTGCTGAATGTTTCTTTCTTTGTGATGAGATTTAAAATATATGTTCCCCCTTCCGCGCTCTCCTTTGCTCCGGGAGAAAGTATAACTTCTACCTGGTCTATCATAGAAGCGGGAAGCTGAGCAAGCATCTCGCCCGGCATATTATATTCATGCCCGTCCATCTGAAGCTTTAATCCCTGTCCCCTCACAGAGATTTTATTAGTCGAAGGTTCCACTTCTACAAGTCCGGAATTTTTCAATGCTTCCGTGATTGTTCCCGAAGATCCCGGCAGCCGGTCCACATTGATAACCTGCCGGTCCGCATGAAATTCGATCATCGGTTTTATAACTTTCACAACCACTTCGGGCATTTCTATTGTTGTGGCTAACAGCCTTATCAATCCCACACGCGGCGATTTGTCAATATCTACAGAATCTAAAATCTGCGTTTGATAACCGACCATAGAAAATTTTGCGCGGATTTTGCTCTCGGGAATATTTTCAATTGTAAAATTTCCCTTAGCATCCGTAGCTATTCCTTTAAGCTCCTTGCCGGTCGATTTTGAAATGACAACAACAGAAACATTTTGGAGCGGTTTGCTTGTCATAAGATCCGCTACAGCACCGATCAGTTTATAACTGCCCGGTGATTGCTGGGCACCAAGAAATGAAGAATATAGAGATATGAATACAAACACTAAAAAGCTGACAATGGACTTCAACGTGTCCCCCATTATTTGTTGGTGGATTCAATTATATTTATTTGAAAAAAAATATTCTCAAATCACAGCAATAAGTACCTGGATACTGCCAGCATTGTAAGAAGTCGTGCCAATAATCAGAATTTTAATTATAAAATGCAATGCAATTTACTATCAATCGGGATAAAAACTTTACGCTCTATTAAATTCATTTCAAGTTATTTCGGGGGATGTGCCTTTGATGATGGTGGCGTTACACCGTCAACTGTTTTTGGTTCCATTAATTCCGCTCTTGTACCGTCCGGATCGTAAAGATTGCACTGGCGCTTACGGTTGATTCCCGTAGTAATTTCAATTTTGCGTTTATATAATTTCCGGACGGTATTCGATTCCAATTTTGCAACTGCCTCGTCTAGATTTTCGACTTCCAGGCTCATATGATTCATCGATCCGAGTCTCGATTTTGGTCTTTCGTTCTCTTTGTAGAGCATGAATTCAATATAGTCAGTCCCGTCAGGCACTTTAAGATTTACCCATGAAAGGGAAGCGCCGTCCTTGCTTCCGCGCCATGTTTCCTCAAAGCCCAGTATATCACGGTAAAATGAGAGAGAACTTTTTAAAGTATCAACAATAAATCCGATATGCCTTATGTGATCAGATATTCTTGAAGCACTCATGTGGAGACCTGAATCTTTTAAAGTCCACCCCTCTTTTTCATACTGAACCATCTCAACTGTGAATCCGTTCGGATCTTTAAATGAAAAATTGTAATTGCCTATCCTTCCTTTGTTCACATTCGGCGGGACTTTTACTCCTCTTGATTCCAAATAATTCCTCATTCCCGCTGCGTCATCCGTGAAGAAAGCAACCTGGTAGAGACGGTCGCTCCCTGTTTCTTTTTCAGGAAAAAGTTCAATTGCCTGCAGATCGTTTACCTTAATAAACGCCGTTGAAAATGTTCCGTCCGGTTTATTTAAGCGGAACGGTTCCTGATAACCCAGCAGATCTTTATAAAACACAAATGAGGAATCCAAATTGTGAACGAAGAGTGCAATATGAGAAATGCCGAGGATCTTTGGGCGTTTAATTTCCTGTGCAAAAGAGATTGAGACAAATAAAATTGCTAACAGAACCGGATATTTGACAGCGCTACTCATATCTATTCCTCCAATTAGGCAGACATTTACAGCCTAATTATAGCAAATCCTAATCCATTAAAAAAATTTATTGAGAATAGAATCATTTTGCCTTCTTGTGCATCAAACAATGATCACATCAAATTTATTTAGAGTCATAATGCAGATAAATTTAATCGGCGGCTTTCTTGGAAGCGGAAAAACCACGGCTATAACAAATGCTGTGAACCTGTTAACCCAAAAGAATATCAAAGCCGGAATTATTACAAATGATCAGGGGAACTATTTAGTTGATACAAAATTTGTTCAAAGCCAGGAGATCCCGTCCGGCCAGGTGCATGGAGGATGCTTCTGCTGCAATTATAATCAGCTTAATGAACAGATCGATTCCATGATTAGAACCTACGATCCGCATATGATCTTTGCGGAGACTGTGGGATCCTGCACTGACCTGATCTCAACGGTTGTAAAACCGCTAAAAAAATTTAAAAACATGGCTCTCTCCAAAGTAACATTTTCAAGTTTCGCGGATGCATCTCTATTATTGGAATATTTACGCGGGAATAAACCAAACTTTGAGGAGGAGACCGTTTACATTTGGGAGAAACAGATTGAAGAAGCTGAAATATTAGTCATAAACAAGATAGATCTTTTGACAAGAGATGAACTGGCTGAACTCAAAATATCCGCCGCAGAAAAATTTCAGGGCAAAAAAATAGTTTTCCAGAATTCACTGGATAAAAATTATATAGAGAGATGGATCGATTTGTTGGAAACAGTACCCGGCGGCAACGGGAACAAATCGATAGAGATAGACTACAATATTTACGGAAAAGGAGAAGCTAATTTATCATGGCTGGATGAAGAGATAACATTCAACTCATCTGCCGGAAATGCGGCAAAGGCAGCTTATGAATTTATTTCGAATGTGTCTGATAAAATAATTGGAATGGGACTCCCGGTAGGGCATCTGAAATATTTTGTTTCATCAAAGAACAAGCTGGAAAAAATAAGTCTCACTTCTAATAAAAATGACTCTGTGAAATTGCCAGCCGAAATTGAAGATTCCGAAATAGCCATTGTCCTGCTCAATGCGCGCATTCAGGCAGAGCCGGAAACTTTAAGAAATATTGTTGCGGCTGAATTGGACTCAATTAGCGAAAAACAC